>NZ_JAUBRB010000056.1:0-47748 GCF_036701585.1 Microcoleus sp. POL10_C6
TAAGTTAGGAGTTGGGATTCAATTAAATCTCAGCAAAACTTTTCATTATATCATAAAATTATTTTGCAAGAGATCTAATGCCTACCTAAATAGTGACGCTTGTTTTTTTATAATAGCAAGCGATTGCTTTTAGCTGTCATTTTCTGCAAGCAGTTCGGTGGCTTTTTGCTGCTTAAATATAAGCGAATAATGGCAAAAATAAATCATAAAAAGCTTGCCAAAATACTTGACAGCAAGAAATTAGCAAAGTAAGTTAGTTATCAATAAACTAAAAATTGTTGCGACAGAAAGTCAAAGACATGAGTGATGGCTTTGAACTTTCTCGATTCAGCTATTTTGCAGTAATTTAGTAGAGCAATATTCATTAATCTGACTAGACTGATTGCAGGTTAACAAGCTTATTTTATCTCCCAGGTGGATTACTAAATTACCACACATGAAAACCCACAAGTAAATCACAGGAAAACCACAAATGGCAACCTATTCAACTATTTTTAATCAGCAATTTGGCTCGTCAAATGAGCCGATTAATGCACTTTTTGAATTCGATCAGGACTTCACGGGCGATGGCTCTAACGATATTCAAGTCACGCTCAGCTTAAACCCAGGCGCTAATTCTGGCACTGAGGATATGCTCGGTGTTGCCTTCCATGTTGCAAACAATGCCGTCAGTGGCTTGCAGATTGGGGATATCGTTCGGTCTGAGCAAAGTAATACTCAAACCCTGAGCACTTTCAACCCCACAGTTGTTATTGGTGCCAATCAGGTAAGCGATAGTGGACCCCTCAATCCTGGCTTTAATACCAGTGGGAGCGGTTCGGCTGAACCCTACGATCTGGGCATCAAATTCAGCGAGCAAGGATCGGGAGAAGGGATCGTCCAGACAGCGACCTTTGTGATCAGCAAACCAGGTGCACCTCTTGACAAGTCGCTGGTCGAGAACACCAACTGGTGGGTGCGCTTGCAGTCCACTAATGGCGGTGGGGACAGTGCCAAAACGGGCGGCGTTATCGGCACGATTACTGGTGGACCAACTCCAAATCCAAGCATCTTCATCGACAAAGTAACCAACGGCGCGGACGGCGTTAACATTCTCGTAAATCAGCCGATTACCTGGACTTACACAGTCAGCAACACCGGCAACGTCCCACTCTCAGGCGTCAGCCTCACCGATGACAAAGAGGGAATCATCACCAACTTCAGTGGCGACGCGAACACCAACACCCTGCTGGATACAAACGAAGTTTGGACTTACACGAAAACCGGCACTGCCCAGGCTGGCAACTACAGCAACACTGGTAACGTTACCGGGACCTACAACGGCACACCTGTAACCGCTTCTGACCCCAGCAGCTACTTCGGTGCGGCTCCTGCGTTCACCATCGAAAAGCTGACTAACGGCTACGATGGCAAGGATATTTTGACAGGTCAGCCGATTACCTGGACTTACAAAGTCACCAACACCGGCAACATTGACCTGACCAACCTGCAGGTCAAAGATGACAACGGCACCCCCGCTAACACCAGTGACGACTTTGTAGTTGGCAGTATTGCCAGCCTGCCCGTGGGTAGCAACCAAACCTTGCAGAAAGCAAGTACCGCCATCACAGGCGCCTATGCTAACATCGGCACGGCAAGCAATACCTACACCGATGGTTCGGGCAATAGCACCCCCCTCAGCGCCACCGACCCCAGCAACTACTTCGGTGCCAATCCTGCCTTGACAATTAACAAACTGACCAACGGCTTCGATGGCAAGGCAATTTTGGCAGGTCAGCCAATAACCTGGACTTACGAAGTCACCAACACCGGCAACGTTAACCTGACCAACGTCGAAGTCAAAGATGACAACGGCACCCCGCTTAACACCAGTGACGACTTTGTAGTTGGCACCATTGCCAGCCTCGCCTCCGGTCAGAGCACCACTGTCCAGAAAACAAGTACCGCCGTTGCCGGCCCCTACGCTAACATCGGGACGGCAAGCAATACCTACACTGATGGTGTGGGCAATCACACAAACGTCAGCGCCACCGACCCCAGCAACTACTTCGGCGCTCGCCCCAGCATTAACATCGAGAAAGTAACGGACAACTCTTCTGTGCAAGGGGATGCCCTGTTAATTCAGCAAGGTAGTCCAGTGACGTGGATTTATACTGTCACCAACACCGGCAACGTCCCTCTCTCTAATGTCCAGGTGACAGATGACAAAGGTGTGGTTCCTATTTACAGCAGTGGTGACACCAACCAAGACGGCAAGCTCGACCTCACAGAAAGCTGGGTTTACAATGCTAGCGGCACTGCCATCTTGGGCGGCTATCAAAATATCGGTACGACCACAGGTTCCTACACCGACGGCTTGAACAACCCCGCAACCCCGACAGCATCCGATCCTAGCTCCTACACAGGCGTGCGGTCTCTGGGAGCGCGGACACCAGGCTTCTGGCAGCGTTGGACTGATGTGTGGGATGGCAATGCCAGCAACGATTCCTCCTTTGCCGGCAAGTCAGATTTCCCAACCAGCGACATCCTGCTCTCACCTTACTCCGCGGCTACAGTAGATCCAGTCACAGGACAGACTGCCTTGGGCATTCTGGTTGGTGACTATAACCGGAATGGAAAGACGGATGCAGGTGAAAATACCGTGTTCTACACCCTTCAGGAAGCTCAGACCATTGTTAACGCTAACCAGAAAGTCCAGCAGGACGTTCGCTACACGATCGATCGCTCCTTGGTTGCCTCTTGGCTGAATTTCCTCGCCGTCAACCCCGCGCCGACTGGAGATATGAACCAAGCGATTACTTGGTTGCAAACATACACTCCCGACGAAAACGGCGATGGCAAGGGAGATGGGAATCTCTCCTTGCAGGCATCAACCTTCCGAGTCCCTGCGAGTTCCCCAGCTTGGGCAAACGCAACTAACACCTACAACGGATTGCCTACTGGCGAAGCGATCAACGGCAAGCTCGATTACTACAACAACACCGGAAAGTTCGGGACTCAGCCTATCTAGTGTTGGCATAACCTAAGTTGCTAGTTAACGCTAGTTGCTAGTTATCACCGCTACTGGCTCTTAAAGGGAAAGGGAAAGGGAAATAGCTTTTCCCTTTTTCTCTTTTTCCCATTTCAACTTTCAAACGCATCTGGCCAGCGAACAATTAAGCTTGGCGGCCCACATTTTACCCACTGCGATTTTTAGGAAAGGAAAATACCGTTCATGCCTATGGTGCAATTCAGAAAACTTGCGTGTGTTTAGCTAGAGAAAATCAGGAACTAGCAGCGGCAATACTTGATAATTTTGCCCTTGCTGGCAATATTGAAGATGTGCCAACAAATGCTCGAAGAACTGTGCAGCGTGTTAGGACACAGATTGATACCCTCTCTCACATTTTAGGAAGCGAAATGATGCACGCTGCACAAGCTATTGACTTAAGATGGCAAAAAAATCCTAAGTTGAAATTATAGATAGTCACTAAAAAATCTTTTAACAGTACAGACAGGTTGTTCCTTTCATGAAAAGCGATCGGGTGTTAACCTATGATACTTAAAAGTCATATTCATTTTTGAAAATCTATCAAAAACAGGTAGAATTATGTTTTTACAATTGTCGAAAACTTACTCGCTTTTGGCTAGCTTAAGAACCATCTTTTATTGGCGTATAAGATTATGAATGCGGTAGCAAAATAGAACTGGCTAGTCCCTAATTATTTCAACTTATATTCCTCCTCATCTGGAGCAGATAACTTCCTCGGAGAGACGCATGCAACAGGTTAAGTGTGCACCACCAAGATTAATAAAAAAGATATTAAATCCCCTAAATCGCTGGCGTAAGTTCCGTAATGGCTCACTAGGTAATCTCAAAGGGGGCCACTGGACAATTCAATCCAAGCTGCAAGGGTTGCTCCTAGGAGTTAGCCTCGGTTCTGTAGTGGTAGTTAGTGGGATTGGCTGGGGGGGTGACAACCCGCCTGAAACTCTGATGGAGTAAAGATTTAGTCAACTTATGCTAAAAAAAGATAGGTAGAAAGCGGGTTTCTCGCCACCGATGCGTCAGCCCTGAAACTGTCGGAAACGTTGATCTAAGCTAAATTATAAAAAATCCACCACTCTTCAATCCTAAAACCCGATGTCCCTCACCGAACAAATCCTCTCCCAACTGCCAGGAGACGCCCTCGGAGGCCTGCGAAAGGTCGATCGACTCTGGGAAAACCTCAAACAAAACACCGCACCAGCACCCCAAGCAGTAAAACACAGCCAACAACCCCTCGAAACCCTCGACTTCGACATAGTTATCGGCGGCGGAACCCTAGGAATATTAATCGGTACAGCCCTAGCCGTGCGGGGTTGGCGAGTAGCCTTGCTCGAACGCGGCACCCTGCGAGGCCGCGAGCAAGAATGGAACATTTCTCGCAAAGAATTAGACGCATTCTTAGAACTAAATTTGCTCTCTGTTGAAGAGATAGAAAAGGCCATAGCCACCGAATACAACCCAGCCCGCATCAGCTTTGCCAACACCCCAGACATTTGGGTGCGCGACGTACTCAACATCGGGATCGACCCAGTTTACCTCCTAGAAACCTTGAAACAGCGATTTCTCCAAGCCGGAGGCAAGCTATTTGAAAATACACCATTTAAAACAGCCACCATTCACCCCAATGGAGTCCTTGTAGAATCGGCAAATACCGATACACAACCTGCTACACATTTATTTAAAACCCGATTATTATTAGACGCAATGGGACATTTTTCCCCCATTGTCCGCCAAGCAAGACAAGGCAAAAAACCCGACGCCGTATGTTTAGTAGTCGGCAGTTGCGCTCAAGGATACCCCAAAAACGACACGGGCGATATATTTGCATCCTTCACGCCAATGCAAAATCAGTGCCAATATTTTTGGGAAGCATTTCCAGCGAGAGACGGCCGCACCACCTACTTATTTACCTACATAGACGCCGACACAGAAAGATTCAGTTTAGAAACATTATTTGAAGAGTATTTGCGCTTGCTTCCCCAGTATCAAAACGTCGAACTCGAACAGTTAAAATTCCAAAGAGCACTTTACGGATTCTTCCCCTGCTATCGTCAAAGTCCTCTAAAAACGCCTTGGGATCGCATACTCCCAGTCGGAGACAGCAGCGGTAGCCAATCTCCCCTCAGCTTCGGCGGTTTCGGCTCAATGGTGCGCCACCTCAAACGCTTGACTCTAGGAATTGACGAAGCTTTGACAAGCGACAGTCTCAGCAAAAATGCCCTGGCACTTTTGCAACCCTACCAGCCGAATCTATCAGTTACCTGGTTGTTTCAGCGTTCGATGAGTGCTGCGATGAATCAAAAAATAGACCCTAATCAAATCAATCAACTTTTGGCTGCCGTATTTCAGGTAATGGAAGAGTTGGGAGAACCGGTACTCAAACCGTTTCTTCAGGATATCGTGCTGTTTCCGGCTTTGTCACAAACCCTGTTTAAAACAGCAATTAGCCATCCCGGATTAGTTCTGAAAATTATCCCGCAGGTAGGAATAGCTAATTTGCTTGATTGGATGGTTCATTATGTAAATTTAGGAATTTATACGGGATTGCAGCCTTTGGGGAAAGCCGTAGAACCCCAGGTGAAAAATTTAGCGCCGGAGCAGCAATACTATTTTCACCGATTAGTTGAAGCCTGGCAATATGGCGCTGGAGGCGATTATTAATCGAACAGGCTCTCTGGCTTGTTCCACAAGAAAATTACTCGTTACCAGGCTGGAGCCTAGGAACCAGTTAACTGATATATTAGTTGTGAGTTATGAAGGAGCTATAACTGCTAAAGCTTCGGGAATCACTCGGAATTTTGCAGGGGTGTGAGTTGTGATTTCACCATCAGTATTAATCGGACGGGGTTTGCTAGTATTAACCTCAAATTCTTGAGCGTGCAAGGCGCGAACGTTAGGCCAACTGGTATGATTTCCTTGCCTCATAGCTGGCAGCAAAGCAATGATTTCCCACCAGTTTTTTGTTTCCAAACTGTACAAATCCAGTCGCTTGTCGTCGATTGTGGCATCCTCGGCAACTGTCATGCCACCGCCGTAGTAGCGGCCGTTGCCAATGGCAATTTGAATAGTTTTAACATTAAAAGATTGGTTTTTGATCTTAATTTGTGCTCGGAACGGTCGCGCTGAAAAAATTGTCTGCAAAGCAGTAAAAGCATAAGCTAACACTCCCCAACGCTGCTTTACGTCTTTAGTCAGCCGCTGGGTAATTTCCACGCTTAGTCCCAAACTGGCAACATTAAAAAAATATTGGCTGTTAACCCAACCCAAGTCTATTAGCCGAACTTTACCGCTGGCAATTACTTGACAAGCTGCTGATAAATCTGTAGGAATCCCCAGAGTGCGGGCTAGGTCGTTAGCTGTTCCCATCGGCAAAATACCCAGGGGTAACTTGGTGTCTATCAAACCTTCTATGGCGGCGTTGAGAGTGCCGTCGCCACCGCCAATTATTACTAATTCGACTCGATTTTGGTAGTGGCGAATAGTGTCGGAAAGTTCGTGGGCGTGGTCGGTAGATTCTACCATTAACTCAAAACCCAGTGTTTCTAATTCTACAGTGGCTTGAGATAATAGCTTTTGCCCTTTTCGGGAGTGCTGGTTTACTAAAAGTAGAGCTTTCTTCATTTGTTAATTTTTAATTAGGAATATTGCGTATTTTAAATTACAAAAAGTATAGCTTGATGCCTTAACTACATCAAATTAATGCTTTACTTCCATTTTACCAGTTATGATGGATTGACAAAAATGTTAAAAAATGGATAATTGTAGCAAAAGATTCGTACAAAGTAGTTCCCTCCCGCTCTGACCTAGCAGCAAAAAACCTCGCTTCTCGATCGAACTTAATTTAAAATCATGTATAATATTTTACAAAAAGCGCAAGTCGCTGCCGATCGCCAAAACTGGCCGGGGTTAGTCGAATGCTTGCAGCAAGTGACAGCCAAAGCCGGCAAGCCGCAGGAACAACACATTTTAGAGCAAGCTGTCAGTTTAGCAATAGAAGCCTTAGAATGGGGCGATTTTCAAGACCGCTGGGAAATTGCTAAAGTATTGCCCAATCTGGGAAATGGCGCGATCGCACCTTTAATTGCCGTACTCGAAGACGAAGACGCAGACACAGAGCCCCGATGGTTCGCCGCCCGCATTCTCGGAAAGTTTGATCGCCCGGAAGTGATTCAAGCTTTAGTAGAATTGGTCAAAAATTCCGACGAAGAATTGAGCCAAATCGCCGCCGAAACCCTAGGAAATTTCGGCCCGACAGCCATAGAATCCCTCGCAACTCTTTTACTCCAAGAAGACTCGCGACAGTTTGCCACAGCAGCACTCGCCCAAATTCGGCGCACCGAAACCATCCCACCGCTGTTGAGCGTAGTCGGAGACTCTCAAGTTGCGGTGCGGGCGCACGCAATCGAGGCCCTGAGCAGCTTTCACGATTCCCGCATTCCGCCGGTACTGGTAGCAGCACTCAAAGATCCGGCGACAGCAGTCAGAAAAGAAGCCGTGCGAGCTCTCGGTGTGCGCGCCTATTTAGATGCAGAATTCGATTTAGTTAACTTGCTCAAACCTTTGCTTTCGGACATCCGATTAGAAGTTTGTCAGCAAGCGGCGATCGCGATCGGGCGAGTAAAAACCGATGCTGCAGCGGCTGCTTTATTTGAATTGTTGCGATCGCCAATAACTCCGGTTGAATTGCAAATCGAAACAGTGCGCGCCCTAAGCTGGATGGAAACTGCAACCGCTTTAGCATATTTGCATCAGACATTAAGGGCGCAATTTACTAACATAAATTCTACTGTTTATCAAGAGATAGTCACTGTCTTAGGGCGCGGAGAAAAGCCGGAATTAAAAGCTGCTGCTGCTGAAATTCTGATTGATTTGCTGAAAACAGGTCATCCGGCCGTGCAGGAGGCCGTCAGCAAAAAATCTTTAGCTTTAGGTTTAGGAAAATTAGGAGACATGAGAGGGCTAGATGCTCTGATTCCAATGTTGGGCGACGCAGACAACAGCGTCAGGCTGCACTGCACGGCTGCGCTCAAACAGCTAAATGCGATCGAGGCCAGGCAGAAATTAGAAAGCTTAGTTAAGCAAGACAATCTCGAACCGAGATTGAAACAAGGAATTGCGATCGCCCTGCAAGAATGGCAAGAAAATTAATCAAAAGATAGAATACCCAAATCCCCAACTTTTTGAAAAAGTCGGGGATCTCATAGCGATCGCATCTTTCTTGTTCCTGACCTCCGTTACATCCGTTAGAGAATCTGTTGCCGAACTTCCTTCGGCTAGATCAGCGATTTTCTTTGTGAATTTGGGCGATCGCACTTGTCACCCGCTCTAAATCTTCATCAGTTAAATTAGATCCAGAAGGCAAACAAAGCCCGTACTCAAATAACTCTTCAGCCACGGCACCGCCAAAACATTCGCAATCAGCAAATACTGGCTGTAAATGTAAAGGTTTCCAAACCGGACGCGCTTCTATTTTCTCTTGAGCAAGTGCTAGGCGAACTTGTTCTCTATCTGCACCGAAAGCGGCTGGATCTATCGTCAAACAAGTCAGCCAGCGAGTAGCTTTTCCAAAAGCAGCTTCCGGCATAAATTCAATTCCAGGCAAGTTTCCTAAAGCTTGTTTGTAAAAATCAAAATTGCGTCGTCTAGCTTCAACTCGCTCATCCAGAACCCGTAATTGACCGCGACCAATTCCCGCCAAAACATTGCTGAGACGATAATTGTAGCCAATTTCTGAATGTTGGTAATGAGGAGCAGGGTCACGGGCTTGTGTCGCCAAGAAACGAGCTTTTTCTACAAGTTTTTGGTCGTCGGAAACTAACATTCCGCCGCCGGAAGTGGTGATAATTTTATTGCCGTTGAATGAGAAAATGCCGATTTTACCAAAGCTTCCAGGCGATCTATTTTTATAGGTAGCCCCTAGAGATTCGGCCGCATCTTCTATTAGCGGAATTTCATAAGCATTGCAAGCTTCTAGAATTGGGTCGATATCGCAACTTTGACCGTAGAGGTGTACGATTACAACAGCTTTGGGTAATTTACCAATTTTTGCTCGTTTGTCAAGTGCTTCTCGGAACAAATCGGGGTTGAGATTCCAAGAAGTGCGATCGCTATCGATAAAAACTGGTTTTGCGCCAAGATAAGTAATCGGGCTAGCAGTTGCAATAAAAGTCAGAGTCGAGCAAAAAACCTCATCTCCCGAACCAACACCAATTAATTGTAAAGCCAAATGCAAAGCCGCGGTTCCGGAACTAACAGCCGCTGCGTGTTTAGCGCCAACTACCTCGCAGAATTCTTGCTCGAAAGCGTCTACATGGGGGCCAACGGGGGCGATCCAGTTGGTGTCAAAGGCTTCTTTGACGAACTCTTGTTCGAGGGAACCCATGTGAGGTGTTGAAAGGAGAATTTGTTTTATCATTACTTTTCCTATTGCTGAACAGTAACAAGCCGATCGCACTTTGAACTTTTTATATTTCCTTCAACCCTGAGCCAACTTTCATTAGGCTTCTCTCCGTTGGCCCAAGCTATTAACGCTGCCGGAATATTTGCCCCTGCCATCTGGGAAAATGGGTATCCACCACCAAAACGCGGGTTTAATTCTAACACGCACAAACCTTTTTGTCCCACCATTACATCGCAGTCCAGGTTACCGATATGACCCAATGTTTGGCCAATTTTCGCACCCAACTGTTTAATTTCTTCATTCTCGACCGTCACAGCCCGATCGGTTTCTCCGGCTCGCATGGTCAGCTTGCGCTTGACAAAAGTCGTAATATATGATCCTTCTAAGTTATTGATAATATCCAGACCGTGTTCTTGTCCGATTACTCGCTCTTGAATTAAGATACACCGATCGGGATCGGACGAACTTACTTCTGCTAAGAAGGATCTCATCAGCGATTTTTTAACAAAGCGATAAGCTAATTCTAATTCTTCATCATCTTCAGGATATTCAATCCCAATTGATGCACTACCCCAGCGGGGTTTAACTACTAAAGGAAAAGATATTTTTCCTTGCTGAATTGCTTCGCGTGCTTCCGGGAGGGAAAGATAGGTTTGTGGGGCAGCAATGCCTAGTTTTTGTAAGAATTGAAAGGTCGCAAACTTGTCAAAACAAATATCGATAGCTTCTGGAGAAGAAACAACTGGAATCGTTCCTATTGCGAGAAAGCGATCGCGTTGTTTTGCTAGGTAAGGTAATTCTAGATCGTTCAGCGGTATCAGCAAGCGCACCTGCTTTTCCTGACAGATATCCAGCAACTTCTCGAAGTATTCGCTATGATTTATCGGCGGCAACAAAAAACTTTCATCAGCTTCTTGTAATGTCGGTGCTTCCAAAGTAGCATCACCAGCAAATACTTTTCCTCCATTACCTAGTGCTTCTTGGAAGAATTTCAACAGATAGTTGCGGCGTCCCGCACAAGTCAAGATTACATTCATATTTTTGATGGTTGGTGAACAGCCGATTCAATATTGAACTTGCAGTGTCCCGTACAAGTCAATAGTACATTTATGTTTTTGCTTCTTATATCACATAAGTAGAGAACACATCCTGAGAAGTTTCTCGCCGTCTGATTAGTGTATACTCGTTCTGGATAGAGTCATAGCTAATTATGGGCGGATTCGGGCGAATAAATGGTGGTTTGAAGACTACAGTATAAGCACCCATATTCTCAAAAACTGCATAATCTCCAATACCTATTTCGCCGGAATAGTCCTTGTATAAACAATCATGTTCCATACAAGTATATCCAACTATATCTACTTGTCCTGCAAGTTTTCTTTGCTCGGCATTTTCATCGTTTCCGTAAACTCGCAAGGACAGATTTTTATCAGTCCCCGTTGGTTTCACGTTGTGGACACTACCAACCACTAGGGCAATTTGACGCGACCGCACAGTTTTTATTCCCACAACTTTTGCGACAAAATTCAATACATCGGAGACAATAGCTACACCCGGTTCAATAATCAATTCCGGCCCAGAGTTATCGCGATATTTGCTTTTTAATTGGGGCGCAACTGCTTCGGCATATTCGTGATATTTGGGAATATAGCCATCAAATTGACTCTTTAAATCCTCAGTCATTTTGCCGTAGAAACCGCCACCTATATCGATAAAATTCGGTTGTTTATTCTTGAAATAATAATCGGTTAATTCTAGAATTCTCTGAGTACGACGCCCGTAGGATTCAGTGCTTCTTGCCGCAGTGGAAATGTGGCAGTGCAATCCATCGACAGAACAATTATTTAATGCTGTCAATCTTTTGAAAGCACGATCGAGTTCGCCTCCTGCTACATCAAACCCAAATCGAGATATGCGAGTGGTGTCAATCTCGAAATTACATCTCAATCCGACCGCTATTTTTTGTTCTGGTAATCTTTCGGCCAAAGCTTCGACCATTTCTACTTCTTCTAAGCAGTCCAAATTGACTATGGAACCAGCCAAAATAGCTTTTTCCAGGTCTTCTTGTTGCTTCAGTGGGCCATTGAAAATGATTCTAGTTGGCGGTACGCCGATCGCGATCGCTAAATCATACTCCATTTGGGAAACAACTTCGGCATATCCTCCCATAGAATGCACGGTTTGGCATAGCTTGGGAATGTAATTAGTTTTGTAAGAATAACCTAGGTTGGTATTGGGATAAATTGAGCTAAAACCCTGAAGAAATTCTTTATAGTTATTTTCAAAGTGTCTAATATCCAAAATGAAAAAAGAATCGCCATATTCTTTTTCTAACTTATGAAGTGTTTGCCAAGAGAGTGCCATTTTTCCATCCTTATACTGCTAAACATTGAGCGGACAACGACGCGCTTTTACTTTTGTCGGAGGCGTCAGATGCACTTCAAATTCTCCCACCAGTTTATATTGTATAACGCACCCTACTAATTATTGTCAATTATTTCCCGTGAAATCTTCAACTGTGGCATGATTAGCTTGGCTGATACCTTCTTTTTTAACTACTTTCCATACCGTCAGGAAAAGTATTTTCAGGTCAAGCCACAAACTCCAATTATCCACATACCAAACATCAAGTTTGAATTTTTGTTGCCAAGAAATGGTATTGCGCCCGTTAATTTGTGCCCACCCTGTAATTCCCGGCATCACGTCATGCCGGCGTGCTTGTTCGGGACTGTAGCGCTCTAGGTATTCTACCATTAAAGGACGCGGCCCCACAAAACTCATATCACCCTTAAGAACGTTCCAAAGTTGGGGTAGTTCATCTAAACTGGTTTTCCGCAGAAATTGACCGATCGCTGTCAGGCGTTCTTCATCACTTAAAAGATTGCCATTCGAGTCGCGATCGCTCGTCATCGTGCGAAACTTGTAGAATTGAAAAACTTCGCCGTTTTGGCCCGGCCGCGGTTGCGTAAAGACAATTGGGCTACCCATGCGAATGTAAATGGCGATCGCCACTATTAGTATCGCGGGAGAGAAAACCAAAAGGGCGATCCCGGCTACTAATCTATCTAATATTGATTTCAATAACCTACTAATCTTTTTGAGGTTATTTTCTTGCTTAAAAGAGGAATTCATCCACAACGCTCCTGGCTAAAATGACCTTTTCCTGCTAGTTAAATCAATTCAACGATTTTTTTGATTCTACCGATGTCGTTCAATATCTCCTGAGTATTATTGTATCTTTTTTTGGGATCGTGTTCTATTGCTTTCTCGATTATATTGGCAAACTCGTCTGAAACTCCCTTCGCATATTTACGCCAGTTTATTTTTTCTGTCTTCTCATTGTACATCGCCTTATCTCTTGGAAACTTACCCGTTAATAGAAATACAAAGCTTTTCCCCAAGGCAAAAATATCTGTCTGGGGCGTGCAATAATGTCTATTTTGTTCTGGGGCCGTATATCCATCTGTTTCATCGCCCTTACCCAATAAAAGCATAGCGCTATAAATCGTAATAGCATAAGTCTTATAGAACAAATTTATGCGGATAGCTGCGCCAAAATCAATCAACACGAACTGTCCGTTATCCTTCCGCATAATATTGTGTGGCTTGATATCCCGATGCAAATATTTTTGCTCGTGAACCACTTTTAAAATACTTGTAATTTTTTCCAACCATTCTAAACCCTGTTCGGCCGAAATTGGTTGATTTTTTTCCACCCACTCTTCTAAATTACAACCATCTATCTTTTCCATTACTATGCAGTGCAATCGTTCTCCTTCATTCAGTTCATATTGAAAATAGCTGTCACATTTAGGAATACCCGGATGATCGAAATGACTTAATACCTTTACTTCTTGCCGGAACAATTGGATAGCTCTCCTATCTTTACCATGAATCTGATTGAGAACTTTTAAAATTTTTGTTTTTCCTCGGTCTTCTACTTCGTAAACGTTACCAAATCCCCGATTGATTCGGATTATGCTTGTGACCCTATAGCGATTTTGTAACATTAAGTCACTGCCACAATTAGGACATTTTCGCCCTGCGTATTCCACTGGTTGATGTGAAGCAATGCAATTTGGATTGATACAAATAATCATTGTTAGTTGGCTAATGTCCTGATAGTTTTCACTTTGAGTTTCCTCAAACCTCCTGATATAAAGCTTCGTATTGCTTGAGGATTTCTGGGACGCTATAAGCTATCATCTTTTCCCGCGCCTGCTTACCCATCTGTTTGGCATCTTCTGGATTATCCAAAATCCATTCCATTGCTTTGGCCATTCCCTTGACATCTCCTAATTTAACTAACAAGCCATTTCCCTCTACTAATAAATCGCGGGTGCCGCGAATCTCTGTACCAATAACAGGAACTTCCATGCACAAAGATTCCATCACACAATTAGGAAGACCTTCTTGGTCGGAAGCAATCAGAGTAGCTACAGAGGCACGCATCAAAACGGGAATATCTCGTCGCAATCCCAAAAAATGCACTTGCTTTTGAATTCCCAACTCGGATGCGAGTTGCTGCATTTCCTGTAAAATTCGGCCATGGCCGGCAAAAGCTAAGTGAACTTGAGGCCGTTCTAGTTGAGCTAATGCCTTTAAAATATCCCAAGGACGCTTGCGAGGAATAAATTCAGCCACTGATAAAAACACAGAGTTTTCCGGTGCCAATCCCAACTCTTGACGTACTCGCATTATCTCAGCTTCAGAAATAGCATGGGGATTAAAGCGATCAATATTTAATCCAGTTCCGGGAATGTAATGGACTCGTTCGGCAGCAATCAAACCATAACGTTTTGCCGCTGCTTCATCTTGCCGATTAACCACTACTAGATAGTCCGTCCAAGGCCCTGCAATCTTTTCCAGTCCCAAGAATATCGCATTTTTATGCGGTGCCCCTCCTTCGTAGAAGTGAAAACCTTGGGCTGTGTAGATTACTTTTACTTTTCCCTGCTTTCTCCAATTATTGAGAGCGTAGCGGGTAACAAAAGCAGCTACAGGCGTAGAAACATTTACTAAGTCGTATTGCTCTTGCAAAAATGCCTGCCGAACTTGTGCGGGAGCAGTAATCAAATTTTTGGGCTCCAGGGGATTGCGCGACCATTCAACATCCCAAACGCGATCGAACAATTGTGAGTATTCTTTGCTAGTGGAAAGTTCTTTCGCCATTGCATCTACCTGCCAGCCTTGCCCGCGCAAATGCTTGGTCAAAGGCAGAAAAAAGTCAAGGGTTTCCGGGATAGTAGTAACAATTAAAAGTTTCTTCATATTTTTTGTTTCTCTTTCAACCATCCTTCTGTTTGCTCTCGCACGTAGCGATAAAATATGAGCCGCTGCTGGCGGAGAACTTCATCGGTATACTCTTTGGCTTTCTCCAAGTTACGGGCAGACATCCGCGCCATGCGATCGGGATCTGTTACTACCTCCCGAATTTTACTCGCTAAGGCTGCTACATCACCGGGCGACACCATATCTTCATCAGGCAGTAATTCGGGAATGCCACCGACGGTAGAGCCAATACAAGGCAAAGCTCTTGCCATTGCTTCTACCATTGCTCTGGGCAAGCCTTCTTGGTATGAGGGGAGAATGAAAAGGTGGGCGCGATCAAGCTGGGCGCGTACTGCATCCCCAGATGGCAACTGACCGAGGAAAGAAACTCGCTTTCCCAAGCCCAATGCTTTGGCTTCTTCTTCCAGTTCTGCTCTGTATTGGCCATCGCCAACCATAATTAATTCAATATTGAGCCCCTCCTGCATACAGATTGCCACAGCTTCAATCAAAATATTGGGAGCTTTATATAGTTGGGCTAAGGAACCTACAAACAGGAGCGTAAAAATTCCTGTTTCCCCGCGCAGGGGACGGGGTGCAGCCACGAGCGAATCTTCTAAAATTTCTACATCCGATACACCAATCGATAAATTGGGGCAAGGATATCGTTTTTGTAAAGCTTCTTTGGTCACATAGGCAGCAGCACAGGCTTCTTGACATTCCCGCCGCAAACCTCTGGGAAACCACCAACGAAAAATAGGGCGCAAGGGATGCTTGATAGAACCGGGCGCAAACACATCATAAGGGTCTGCCACAATTTCCACACCGTAAGGATGTCTTTCTTTACACAACATCGGTTGGATGCAGGAAGCAATTTGGGAACTCAGCCTTAAAATCACCGCATCATCTGGGCTAACAGCATTTCTGGCCGCCTGTTTGACTTCTCGCGCCTTGCGGAGATACTGCCAAGGGCCGATGTAGTATGGAATGGGGGCAAAGGAAACTCCCTCGCCGTCTGCGCGTTGCCAATCTGAAGGCACGCTGGGTACATCGCGGGTACGGGCTACTACGCTGACGCGATCGAATACTTCTAAGTAGCGCGTCCAGAAGCTATAGGGAAAGGTTGTTTGCGTCCACACTTTTCCATCGGGCGTGCGATCGAACCGATATTCAAGACTTACAACAACTTTCATCAATCGACAGCCCCGAAACTTAAATTACTAGAAACCTACCAGTCCTAGTCGCTCGACCAGAACCACAAAATTTATTTATATATATAAAAATTTAATTTTGTATTGTCAATTTCTTTTTCCTTATCCCAAATTTTTGGCAAAGCCATTTATAATTTAATTTATAACCTGACATCTCTCTTTGGGGATATATTTATAATTTCTTAACAGTTTTTCAACAAAGCTTCATGTTATCTTCATTTTTGTTTACGTATCGCACTTGCGATCGCTCCTACTGGAAACAAAGGCTATGGGATATAGAATCTCAAAAATCGTCCTAATTAAAACCTTGTTGCTTACGCTAGGATTAGGATTTATAGTAATTTTATCCTTTAGCATTTTAAATAAAGTTAACACTCAACGAAAACCGGATGTAACTGCGGAAAATTGGCAGCAGTCTATCCCAACTGGCAGTGAGATAGCGCGGGCTGCATCTGCAGGAGCGTCCCAATTAACAAGTAATCCTGATTTACAGCAATCGTCTCTCAATGTTAGAGTTACTCCCCCGATTCAATCTACCAGGTTGGCAAAACCTGTTACTGTTTCTGTAAAAGACTTTGGAGCTATTGGCAACGGCATTGCAGATGACACCCGCGCTATTCAAAAAGCAATTGATGCCGTGAATGAGTCAGGAGGAGGAGTGGTATTTTTCCCCAGCGGTACTTATAAAGTTACCATTAATCCGGGCGCATCACAAGCTATTAAGATTCGGCCTAAGTTGACTCTTAGAGGAGCAGGATATAAAAACACTACGCTCGTGTTAGGCGAGCACCAAGGTAATTATAACTCAATTTTAGCGGGAGAAAAACCACAGACCGACATTTCTGATTTTGAGATGTACGATCTGACAATTGATGCTAATTCAACCAACAATCCAATACGGACTCAATCTGATATTCCAGCAGAGGGAAAACCTAGATACGCTCTCCAAATATTTGCCGGAAGAAGGATTCGTATAGAACGCTGTAGATTTACAAATCAAAACAACCTCAATACTATTACCCTTAACAGTAATGAAGAATTGGTATCAGATGCAATCATTAATAACAACATATTTGAAAGGATTGGTGGAGGTAACATAGATTACGATCATTCAACCATCTACACTTATGGTAAACGAATTGAGATATCCAATAACTATTTTTCTAGCCGAAATGGAGCGGGTACTAATGGCGCAAGAACAGCAATAGAAATACATGGAGATGACCATCTTCTAAAAGCCAATGTAATTGATGGATTCACCAACGGAATTAATATTACAGGTTATGCCCGCAGTTCCAATAATCAGATAGTAGCTGATAATGTCATTAAAGAAGCGTACACTGGCATTACAATTTGGTCATACTTTCACAGGGGTAATACGGTGAATCCCGGTCTTGCTAATTGCATAATTGCCAACAACCAAATTACCTTGAATATCAAAGATTGGCGTAAATTATGGGGCGATACTAGCAGTGCGGGTATTTGGTTAGAGCCAAAATCCGATGCGCCGATAGAAAATTTTAACATCCTTAATAACGAAATAACATTTACAAATTACGCCGATAGAGGTACAGTTAAAGATAATCTCGCTAATGGCATAAATCTATGGAGATATTCATCTCCCAATGTTGCAACTAAAAATATTCGGATTTTAGGGAACAAAATTAAAAATTCTATGGCTGCTGGCATTTATATATCGATGCCAATCGAAAAAGGTGAAATATCGCAAAACACGATTCTCAATCCCGGACAAAGCAAGGGTTCTTTTCACGATGACTACAGAGCGGCTATGATTGTGGACGGAAAATTCAATGATGTTAAGATTAATGAAAATTTGCTGGTTGATAATCAGCGAATAAACACCATGAAAGGCGGCATTATTTGGTTTGGTGATTGTGAAGCAAAATGTGAAGTACGAGGCAATTCTTTAAATATAGCTAGTGGTGCTGTGCTGGAAATTTTTCGATCTAAATCTCCCAGATCGCGTATTTTAGATCGAGTTTCAGGAACGCTACACGATCGAGTGAAAAGTATTCCTTTATACTAATTGTTTAGTAAGATTTAAGCAGGAGTAGTAATGACCGAGATATCTGTATTAAAAAAAATAACACTAAGAAAGGTGACAGGCATTCTTCGTGGCTCTCTCCTGAAGTTGTTTGCTCGCTCCTGCGGTTTTCCAGTCACTATAGAGCATGAAGTGCGATTTCTCGATTCAAGAAGTATAGATATTGGCAAGCGGGTAATGATTCGTTGGCATACTCAAATTCATGAAAATGTTAAGATTGGAAACAACGTTTTTATTGGAAAATACTGCGATATAGGAAAGAACGTAGTCATAGAAGATGCTGTTACTTTAGCAGATCATGTAACTATTCTTGGTAATACACATCATTATAATGACCCCGAGAACAGAGCAGGAGAAATTTACTCTCCAGGTACAAAGATTATTGGTAAAGGTGCTTGGATAGGACAGAGCGCAATTGTTCTCCCCCAGGTTAGATATATAGGACGGGGATCGGTAATAGGAGCGGGTGCTATTGTAACCAAAGATGTTCAGGATCATACTATAGTAGGCGGAAATCCTGCAAAAGTAATTAGAGTCCTATCCGCTTCGCCAGAAAAGGGATAGTGAAGGTGGCTGTTCGGATGAAAATATCTTATATTCTGATGCTAAAACTGGTTCCTTAAATTTCGAGCAATTCTTCGGAGAGCTTATTTTATAAGTTTTTTGGAGCGTGACGAGCTTAACAAATAAACCGCCATGTAAGGAAATAACGAATACCATACCAAAGAGCGGACTTGAAGAGCAGATTCACAACGGGCATAGAATAGGAAAGAGGAAGTAAAGCTGGCAACCATTGCCATTTTACCTGGATCACCAGTTCTAGTGGCCCATAAAACAAGCTTTGTGAAAAGAAAACCAATTATTGCCAAGGTGATTGGCGCTCCAAACCAACCAAAATTAAGATAAGCTTCAGCAATAAAAGAGTACCCCAAACCACCGCCACGGGCGGCAAATTCTGGGTTGACTGCCCAGGTCAACCAACGACCGGGATAACCTCTAGCTACGCTAGGATGGAGTTTCCAAAACAAATTGGGTACTAAGGTGAGCAAGGCATAAAAGTATTCTGCTCCCATTTGAAATGCCCTGACCTTCGGAACTAATTCGATGGTATATGCAACTGTATTCATGGAACCACCCATTTCCGATAAAATTGCTACAACAGGGTTATTAATAGACGAAAATGTCTCTACTAGTGCATCAACAGATAACCGATCTGCACCCGAAGAATTTCTACTAGCTCCAACCAAAGGCAAAACAATAAATACTAGGAAACCACTTAAACTAAATAAAAGGGTTTTAGGTAGGGGTCTAATACATTGATGCCAGAGCCATGCAAAGGCAAGCAGTGGCATCATTGCTGTATTTCTTTGACCTAAGAAAAAATACATCATGGCGTACATCATTATTACCAAGCCAGCTACTATTTTGCCCTTAGTGTTATCCTTACTTCCCGCTAGTATAAACAAAGCTGCTGGCACTAAAAAACCAGCTACAATCGCAGGCGCAGCATCAACGCTTGTAGCCTCCTCTTTTTGATATAGGGCAAAATAACCACCCGATAAAACAGTAGTAAGAGATTCTTTTAGTATTAAAAGAGAAGGCAGGAAAGATATGGAAAGCAAAGCCCATCCCACTTGATAAACTTCTTTTATTTCTGAAAAATTTGTGTTTTTCTGAGAGTCAGGAGTTTGAGAGATTACTTTTGCTTTGGCTGCGCCAATTAAAGCACCTAAGTGGAAGAATGCTAACCCAAGATCAACAAGAAATATCGTTTCTAATAAAGTATCTGAGGTAAAGTCGCCGTCCAAAAGTTGATTTGAATTGCAATTAAATATTTCTAAAAGTATTTGTCCCCCATTAAATATTAAAGCGGAGGTGAAAAATAAAATATAAGGACTGAATAAACTTTTTGTAACAGCAGACCAAGACCAAAAACACCAAATGGTTAGGAAAAGTAAAAAACAGCATAAAGGATAAATCATCGGCTCGGATTCATAATTTAGCTGTATATATAAAAGGCCGGAAGTAACCAAAGCCGTACACACCAAAATATGTGCAACAAGAATGAGTAGGCTATTTTCATCTACTCTTATAGGTTTTCTCGTATTCATAGGTGTAGATTTTGGTAAGTGAATTGACATTAAAAGTAATATTAAATTCGCTGTTTTCTAAGATAGCTAAACTATCAGCTTGGCTAATCCTTAAGACAGCATTTCTCACCGATAAAATTGTCTTAGCCCAAACTGAGGCTGGTTGGGATAGGCTGATTCTTTGTATTAACGGCTTAACCCGATCGACCTCCTCTGTAATCACATCCGACAAAATAAAGGGCAGTCCAGCAGCTTGAGCTTCTATGCCAACCACTGGTAATCCTTCATGTAGTGATGGCAAAAGGAATACATTCATCGCGCCTAACATCAATCGGGGTACGTTAGACTGAACACCTGCAAAAATAACCCGCTCGGCTAAACCCATCTGCTTGACTTTCTGCTCTACTGCCGATCGCAAAGGCCCTTCTCCCACGAGCAAGAGGCGCATCTTGGGTTCTTCCTTAGCCACCTCGGCAGCAATCTCCACCAGAAACTCATGGTTTTTTTGTTCGTCAAATCTGCCCACATGACCGATCGTGAAGGTATCCGCAGGGATACCGAATTCTGCGCGAACAGCCGCCCGATCCACAACATGGTTAAATGTTGTCAAGTCGATGCCACAGTAAAAAATCCGCCAACGCGGGTCCCGCTCCCAAGCAGGGCCAAATAGGTTGGCGCTTGCCTTGCCACTGCATCCCAGACCTGCTGTGGCATAACGGGCAATCCACCATTTCGTTAAACCTACATACAGACGCCGATACAATCCTGCCTTCGCTTCCAGCGCCGAGGTATCGTTATGGCTGTGGGCAATGCAGATAAGTACACCCGCCTGCCTTGCCGTGCGGAGAACTAAGCCAGTGAAGTGATGAACGTGGCTGTGGACAATATCATAAGGTCCATACTGGCGTAATATCTTTTTCAAGTCAGCGCCATATATCCAAGGTTTGGAAGTATGGGGACAGGGAATAATGCGACTGCCAAGGGCCCGAATTTCGTCATCGTAAGCACCCGGTTCTGTTGTATGGACTAGAAAGTCCATTTGAAAGCGAGCGCGATCGATGTTTCGCAAAACGTGCATCAGCCAAGTTTCAATCCCCCCTCGGTTCATGCCACCTACAACATGGAGTATTCGGATGGAAGGCTTATCAAATAACATCTTCTGCTGATTTTTTCCTAATGTTTTGTGATTTTGTTGATTGCATGAATAAGCACTGCCAAGCAACTGACAATTTGGATAACAGATCCCAAGATCAGCGATATCGCTGCCCCCCGCAGTCCCTGAGTGGGAATTAACCACAGACAAATTAGGGCTGAACTAGCTGTCACCACCATAAACAAAGGCATTTGGACACGGAAGTACCGCGCTGCGGTTATACCGTAGCCCAGAAAGTATGATACGTAATTAATCCCCGCTGCTACCATCAGCAACACGAACACATCCACTTGCTGAGCATACTCAGGATCATAGAGAAGGGTGAGGATCGGTCGCCCAGCTACCACCGCCACCACCACACCTGCACTACCCAGCCCGAGCGCAATTCCCACTAACTTGAGGAGCAACGTGCGGAAACTTTTACTATTGCCTGCTGCGTAGTATTTCGCAAGTCGGGGACTGACTGACTGTGCCAGGGCACTAATCACCATTTGACCTGCCACTATTAGATAGGACAAGGCGCTGAAAATGCCCAGTTGATGTGCGCCTAAATAATGCTCGATAAAATAGCGAGGAATATTAATGTTTAGGGAGATCAGCATCATTACGAAACCTAGCGGCACAGATAGCCATAGCAACTTGGTTAAGGTTTTGAGATGCCAGCGCCGTAGCAACTTATTTTTTGGTTGGGATATGGGGTTTTCATCTGTATTTGGCAACTGTTGAGGGGAATTCGAGAGTTTGTCCTCCTCCCCTTGTCTTTCCGTCTCGATTTCATCCGCAGGCGGGGCATTGAGCAAAAATATACCGCTGGGGATGTCGTAGCTGACCAAAACGAAAGCCCAGGCAATCGCCAATCCCACCGAGCCTACGAAGACGCTGCCTGTCAGGTATACTCCGGCACCTAACATTAACAGGGACAGGGTGCCTCTGAGCATCAAGGACAGGGAAATGCGATCCATTCGTTCGTGGTGTTGGAGCAGTCCGTAAAATATATCGCTGATCGACTCGAATGCTTTGGCGAAAGCGAGCGCGACGACAACCAGCAATATATCCCAGCTATATCCAGAACTGATGGTAATTACGAAGATGATTAGAAATGCAAGCGCAGTGCCGATCAGCCGCAGACTCAGATAATCGCTAAACAAATACTCTTTTCTGGCATCGGTTGCCTGGATCGATCGCAGTTGCAGATTTGTCAGCATGAATACAGGTGCTGTCACGGCAAGACCCAAGGTAAATTTACCCACCATTTCAGGACTGCCCAATTTAGCAAGCACCACCAACATCCCCCACTGGGAAGCCGCATAAACGAGATTGCCAGTGAAAGTCCAGGAAAAATTCCGGCGTAATGTTAGTGGTTTCAACTGTTGCATTAGTAACTAATTACCTGCTTGCTAATTGGTGAATTCCCAATCGTGTATTTTCCATTTCAAAGTTATTCACAAATGCCCCATTAACTTTTAACAGCCATAGCCCCCATCAATTTTTCTACCTTATAGCCTTCTACAGGCTTAGAGAAAAAGTATCCCTGTCCGTAGACGCACTTCATAGATTTTAGCTGAGCTATTTGCCAGCTTGTTTCTACTCCTGTGGCAATCATGCCCATACCTAACTCTTGAGTTATGGCAATAATTTTGTTAAAAATTTCTAAGTTGGGGTTGCTAGCATCAAGCCCGCTGACTAGAGAGCAATCTAGCTTCAAACTGTCAAATTTCCCATACTTCAGCCGCGTCAATTGGTAGAGCTGAGTTAATGATACATCACTAAGACCACAGTGGTCGATTTGTACTTGCACACCTAAAGTTTTAAGTTTGAGAAAAACAGACCCAGCCAACTCGGAATTTTCCGTCACAACATATTCAGGAATTTCTAACCTCAAACTCGGAGCATCAAGATTTGTTTCTTTCAACATTTTGGCAATCGTCTCTATTAAGTCAGCTTGGAAAAACTGTTTGCTAGTCAGATTCACGCTAACTGTTAAAGGAGCGTTAAGACGAAATTGCGACTGCCAAATCCGCATCTGGCTGCAAGCTTGCCGCAGTACCCACTCCCCAATAGGAACAATCAAGCCGGTTTCTTCTGCCGCTGGTAGGAATTCGTCTGGCCAAAGCAAACCTCGATTCGGGTGCTGCCAGCGCAACAGCGCTTCAAAACTACTAATCTTATTAGTTTCCAGGCAGACGATCGGCTGATAGTAAATCCGAAACTCCTCATTGGCAAGAGCCACCCGCAAATCATTCTCTAACTGCACAGATGCTGCACTGCTAATCTTTGCTGGAGCGGTTGTTTCTGTGGCTGTATTTGCGGGCAAATTGGCTGTTGAATATCCGGGTACGTACTCAGGCACTAACTGCTGTAACATTGAGACTATTAAATTGGTATCATTGCGATCGCCCGCTTGACAAAGGGCTTCTACTTCCTGGTCAATATTTTCTTTCACTAGGCGGCAGGCATTGCCAAGACTGAGAATTTTTTCGTGTTTAGTGCGGTTGTATTTCTCGCCCGGAATAAACAGTTCTTCAAACAATTTTTCTCCCGGTCGCAGCCCTGTAAACGCGATTTCTATGTCTTTGCCCACTTCATATCCTGAGAGCCGAATCAAATCCTTTGCCAAATCAACAATTCTGACTGGTTCTCCCATCTCCAGCATGAAAACTTCCCCGCCATTGCCGATCACTGCTGCCTGCAAAACCAGTTGAACTGCTTCGGGAATTGTCATGAAATAGCGAGTGATATCTGGATGGGTAATTGTGATCGGCCCGCCCTCAGCAATTTGTCGTTTGAAAGTAGGTACGACGCTACCGCGGCTGCCAAGAACATTACCGAAACGAACCACTACAAAGGGGTTTTGGCTTTTTTGGGCTGCTTGCAGCACCAGCATTTCGGCAACTCTTTTGCTAGCTCCCATAATGCTAGTTGGATTCACCGCTTTGTCGGTGGAAATCATCACAAATTGTTCCACATTGTATTTCAATGCCAGATCCAGCAGATTTTTCGTCCCCCGAACATTGTTAGTAATCGCTTCCGGCGGGTTTAATTCCATCATGGGTACGTGTTTGTGAGCTGCCGCATGAAAAATGATGTCTGGTCTCACTGTTAGAAAAACGTACTCTAAGCGATCACGAAAGCGAATATCGGCCATAAAGGCTGTCACGCGAGTAATATCTGTTTGGGTTTTGCTTGTCTTTTTGAGTTCTGACAGGACTTTTCCTAATTCTTGTTGAATGTTGAATACAGAATTTTCTCCGTGTCCGACGATGATAATTTCCGCAGGCTCGCACTTTAATATTTGGCGACAAAGTTCGCTGCCGATGGAGCCGCCCGCACCGGTAATTAGAACTTTCTTGCCTCCAATCAATCCCAAGACTTTCTGGGTATCGGTTTGGATGGGGGCGCGGCGGAGCAAGTCCTCAATCTGTACTTCTCTGAGGCTACCTAAACTGACGCGACCTGTGATGATTTCATTGAGGCCGGGGAGGGTGCTGGTTGGAATTCCAATTGACTGGCAAATTTCTACGATTTCCCTAATCTCTTTTCCCGGAGCTGAGGGGATGGCAATCATGACTTTGCCGATATTTAGCGATCGAACTACTTCCGGAATGTTACAGCGATTGCCGACTACAGTCAGTCTGCCAATCTGCTTGGAGATTTTTTTGGGGTCGTCGTCAATGAAAGCGATTGGATCGAGCCCTACCTCTGGGCTCCTCTGCATCGTTTGCATTAGAGATGTGCCTGCACTGCCCGCACCGACTATCAGGACCCGATCGCGTTGCTGAACTTTCCACGGTTTTTGGTACCATCTTTCGAGGGATGGAATGCTGAAACGAAGGGCTGCAACTAACAAAAAGCTGATGATAGCGTCTAGTAGCGGCAGCGATCGTGGCAGATTTGCGATCGGCGAATTATTTAGCTGGTAAAGTTGTTGGAACAAGATAATTTCCACTGCTAGGGATATACCTATCAGCATCGTTATTTGTGCCATTTCTTCCAGACCCGCATACTGCCAGTAACGCTTGTACAAGCCCCCCGCATAAAATACTGTAAGCTTGACTGCTAAAAATAATACTGTAACTACCGCTAGGCTCTGTAAGTAGGGAGCCAGATTCAATATACCATCTAAACGAATTGCCAAGGCCAGTAACGGTGCGATCACCAAACAAATTGCATCGATTACCAAAAAATGACGGGTTCTTAATCCCACCAACACTTTGCTAATTTTTTTTATGATCATATTCCTCCGACGCTATGCAGACAACAACTTTACCGTAACTAGATCGAGTACCTCATTCTGAGGTATTTTTTTATACCACCCTGTCCCCTGAAATTAATCAACCTTTTAATCGTAGGGCCTCACTCAAGTGACATTATTAAGGATTGATTATCAAGAATCTTTCCCTTCTCTTAATTTCCTTTTTAAGAGTATTTTTTTGAGATGAAATTATTAGATGCCGCGTTATTACTGCGTTTATCTTCTCCTACTACTGGTTCCATAGCCCATAAGTTTACAATTATTTACTTATTTATAACCAAAATATATTTCTTTAGGGGGATGGCTAACAACATTTGTGTTAAAACCATAACAGTAATTGACTTAAGTGATACAGTGGATATCCTCAATAATGAGTTTAAAAGCCTAGGGCGTGTTTTCTTGCCTCGTTGGATCCTCGAAAATAGGCGAGCTCCGGCAAGGAGTCTTGACGAACCCTTGGAGACTTAAGTACCGAACAGTGGGAGAAGTTAAAACCGCTACCTCCACCGCTCCAACCCAAAACGGGTAAGCCTGCGTCATAACCACTGACAGGTTGTGAATGGCATCGTCTGGATACTTAGAACCCGGTCTGCGTGCCAAGACCTGCCAGAAGGTTATAGCAAGTGGGTGCATCGTGGGAACACGGTTTTATCGGTGGCACAAAGCCGATATTTGGAAACAAGTCTTAGAATGCCTACAAGCCCATGCTGACAAACTCCGAAAGCTAGACTGTCCGGTTCATTACGTCGATTGAACCGTGATTCGTGCCCGCCAACCCTCGGCTATGGTGGAAAAAAGAAGGCGAATCACAGGAAAAACTAGGCCGTTCTCGTGGTGGTTTTAGTACCAAAATACAGATACGTTAAAGTGAGGGTAAAGGTAAACCTATAACTTTTCTTCTGAGTCGCTTGTCAACGTAACGAGTCAATTTTTTTAGAACAATTGATGGAACAATGAGCAGTAAGCGCATTCTGGTGCAGGTCGGCCGCGTCAATCCCCTGAAAGAGTCGTAGGAGACAAAGGCGCTCGCAGGTCGTCGCATCCGTAGTTATCTAAGTCGCGCCCGGTATCCGTTTTACCATCCCAGGACCTTCAAATGAACTACGTCGCCGTATTTTTAGCCGTGAAATCTACCGTCAACGCAAAATAGTTCAATGTGCTATCAACCGACTCAAGCAATGGAGACGTATTGCTATCGGATATGAGAAATTGGCTGCAAATTATACAGCCATGATTACGATCGCCTGCATGATGTTGTGGTTATAGTTTGAAAACACGCCCTAGGGTGTTAGAGTTTACAAAAAATCATTTTTCGGGAGTAACTGATGGAATCAACTGAAAGTGGTATTGGATTTCAGGAATACTGGCAGATTCTGAAGCGCAGGTGGCTGCCAGCCTTAGCTGTATTCGCCTCGGTTGTTGCACTCACCACCTACGCCACGCTGAAGCAAAAAGCAGTTTATGAAGCAGAAGGAAAGCTGTTATTTAAGAAAACGACTCCTGGCTCTGCTTTAACAGAATTGGGAAAAGAAATCGGACAGTTGACTCCTGCTGCAGAGCAAAGTAACCCTCTGACTACCGAGATCGAACTGATTCGTTCTCTAGAAAATGTCGAAAAAACTATAAATAGGCTTCAGTTAAAAGACGAAACAAGTAATCCTCTGAAAACAAAAGATTTTTTAAAAAAACTGACAGTAGCTACTATTCGGGGAGCTGATATCCTAACGGTTTCATACAAAGACCAAAACCCGAAAATAGCATCCGATGTCGTAAAAACCCTGATGAAGTTTTATATAGATAACAATCAAAAAGTGAATCGCCTAGAAGCTGTGTCTGTTCGACAGTTTATTGAAAAAAAACTGCCTAATTCAGACCAAGCTATGCGGAAAGCAGCGGCAGAACTGAGCAAATTTAAAGAAGATAATAAAGTTGTAAATCTTGAAGAAGAAGCTAAATCAGCAGTGGCAGTTATGGCAGGACTAGAAAGTCAAATCGACCAAGCTAAGTCTGATTTGCTCAAGACCAGTGCTAAGTCTAAAGCATTTGAAAATGAATTACAAATGAATCCCCAGCAAGCATTGACCGCCAGCAATCTCAGCCAATCTAGCACTGTGCAGGAAGCTCTCAAAGAATACAAACAAATAGAGCGGCAGTTAGCAATTGAGCAAAATCGCTACCTGGATAATTCGCCTATAATAACTAGGTTAGAAACTAAGCAAGCTACTCTGAAAGCTTTACTGGACCAACAAATACAACAAGTTTTAGGCGGGCAACAGCCGTTGCCAAATCAAAGTTTACAGATAGGAGAGGTGAAACCAAAACTGATCGAAGAATTTATCAAGGTAGATGTAGAACGCCAGGGTTTGGCGGAGCGAGTTACTATTCTCTCAAATGCTCTAGCTGGCTACAAGCAGCGGGTAAAACTTTTGCCGAAGCTAGAGAAGGAAGAGCGAGAACTAGAAAGAAAACTACAAGAAGCCGAAGCGGATTATCAGGAATTGCAAAAAAAACTCCAGCAAATTCGGATTACTGAAAATCAGCAAGTGGGGAATGCTCGGATTATCCAACAGCCGAGTGTTCCGGAAGAACCAGTGCGTTCTCGCAAGTCTTTATTGCTGGTATCGGGCAGCTTGTTGGGAACTCTGCTGGCTATAGCTTCGGCGCTGCTTTTAGAGTCTCAAGATAAGTCTGTAAAAAGTATTGAAGAAGCGAGAGAATTGTTTGGGTTTACTTTGTTGGGGGTGATTCCTTTTCATAAAAAGCCTGACAAAAATACTCGGCGCAATTCCAGACGGCTTAAATCTACTTCCCTGGATTTAGAGCCATCTCCCCGACAGATTGTTGTTAGGGATACTCCTAATACTTCGAGCAGTGCTGCTTACCGAATGCTTCAGGCAAATCTGAGATTCCTGAGTTCTGATAAAGAGCTGAAAGTTATTGTTGTCAGTAGTTCGCTACCGCAAGAAGGCAAGTCTACTGTATCGGCTAATTTGGCTGTAGCTATAGCTCAATTAGGACGGAAGGTTTTGCTGGTAGATGCGGATATGCACTGTCCTGTTCAGCATCGGATTTGGGAACTTCCGAATCAAGTAGGCTTGAGCAACGTGATAGTCGGACAAGCTGGGTTTGGGGATGCGATCGCCCAAGTCATGGATAATTTAGATGTGCTCACTTGCGGGGTGATTCCACCTAACCCAATGGCTCTGTTGGATTCGCAGCGAATCACTTTATTAATTAAGCAATTTTCGGCTAGTTATGATGCAGTGATCGTGGATTCTCCTTCTTTGAATGTTGCTGCTGATGCTCTGATTCTCGGAAATAAAGCAGATGGGATTTTATTGGTAGTGCGGCCTGGTGTTCTTAATTCTGGTACTGTGGCTTTTGCGAAGGAGCTGTTGAAGAAATCAAGCCAGCACGTTTTGGGCTTAGTGGTGAATGGAGTAAGTCCTAAAAACGAACCGCACAGCCATTACTATTTTACCAATGAATCTTACGCTCAAGAGCAGAGTCCTGGTATCAATAGAATAACGAATAACCAGTAACCAATAATCAATAACAACAGTTAACTGTTGTTATTGATTATTGGCAGCCGCACTCCGAAAGTCGAGCCGAGTCCTTCCCCAGGACTTTCGGCCCAGACACTGCCGCCGTGGAGTTCCACGAGATGGCGGACGATCGCCAATCCCAGTCCCAGACCGCCGTAATTGCGCGTAGAAGTGCTGTCAGCTTGGCGGAAGCGATCGAACACAAAGGGCAAAAACTCCTTGCTGATGCCAATTCCCGTATCGCTGACAACGATCGAAACAGAGTGAACCGGAGACGGCCCAGACAACATGCCGTCACCCGCTGCTCCCGGTTCCCCATCCTCCGAGAGCGTGATTTCCACGCGACCCGACGGCGGCGTAAACTTAATAGCATTCGAGAGCAAATTCCACACCACCTGCTGCAAACGAGTAGCATCGCCCCTCACCAAGCTCACCCCTTCGCCACAAAAACTCACCAATTCAATTCCCCTAGCTTCAGCATCAGGGCTCAGCGTCTTCAGCGCTGTTTCTACAATCCGCACCAAATCCACCGGGAACACCTTCAAACACACTTTGCCGCTGACAATCCGGGAAACGTCCAGCAAATCCTCAATCATCTGAGTCTGCAACCGCGCGTTTCGCTCAATAGTCTCCAAACCAACAGCCGTTTTTTCGGCACTCATCTGGCGCTGCCGCAGCATCTGCGCCCAGCCCAAAATCGCGTTCAGAGGCGTCCGCAACTCGTGAGAAAGCGTTCCCAAAAACTCGTCTTTAATCCGGTTGGCTTCCGCTGCTTCCCGGTAAAGCCGCGCATTGTCGATTGCCACCGCCGCATCTCGCGCCAAATCCTCCAGCAAAACCAAATCGCTCTCCCCGCAGCGACGGCCAGATTCCCCGCACAGCAACGAAATCGCTCCCAGCGTCCGCCCGCGAGCGATTAGCGGCACGCAGATTGCCGACAGTACCTGGGATTGGGATCGCAGCACCAACTGCAGTTCCCTGTCGGGCACAACCGCCTCGATCACCCATTGCGGTATTTCTGGGTAGAGCTTCGACTCACCAGTCCGTAGCACCTTTGCTACTCCGTGCCGTCCCTGGGGGTCTAGCGGCATACGCCGATCGATTTGCCAAAGCAGAGCGACTTTGCTCGGATCTGAGTGAGCAACTGCTTGCAAGCGGATCGAGCCGTCGGCATCGAGCAAATGCACACAGCACCAATCACCCAGCCCCGGTACTGTTAAATCTGCCAAACCTTGCAGCGCCTTCTCGTAATCCAGGGAAGCCGACGACAGCAAAGCCAAAGCTTGAGCGTTAAAATAGGCTGTTTGGGCCAATCGCTGGCGATCGTCAATATCGGTACAAGTCCCGAACCATTTGAGAATTTTCCCTTCAGCGTCCAGCACGGGCAATGCCCTACCCAGATGCCAGCGGTAAGCTCCATCAGATGCCCGTTTAAAGCGGTATTCCACCTCGTAAGTCTTCCCCGTCTGCACCGAGGTCTTCCAGCTTTCTACAGCATCTTCCACATCATCTGGATGCAGGGCTAGCTGCCACCCCCAGCCTTGAGTTTCCTCCAGCGTCAAGCCGGTATATTCAAACCAGCGCTGGTTGTAGTAGTCGAGCCAGCCGTCGGCTGTGGCAGTCCAAACTATTTGTGGGATGGCTTCAGCGAGGACGCGGTACAACTGTTCGCTGGCTTCGGCTTCGCGGCGGGCGGCCTGTTCCCGCGCCAATGCCCAATTCCGCTGTTCTTCGGCCTCTTTGCGAGCGGTGATGTCGCTAATTACGCCGATCCATTTGTAGGGATTGCCTTGTTTGTCAAGCACTGCTTTGCCCCGATCGATCCAGTGGAGCAAGCGACCCCGCTGGCACTGAACGCGGTATTCCTGAAAAAATGGGGCGGCAGAACTGTCTGGCGCACTCAAATACCGATCGACTGCGACCAAAACTCGCTCCCGGTCGATCGGGTGCAAGATACTGTTCCAAGCTGCTCTTGTCCTCGGAAATCCGCCTTTTGCGTACTCCAAATGTTCGTCTACGTGACCGAACCACAGCACGATGTCAGTCTCGATATCCCATTCATAAATCAAATCGCTGGCACTTTCTGCCGCAATCCGAAACCGCTCTTCAGACTGTCGCAGCACTTCCAGAAATTTAAAGCGTTCCGTCACGTCCAAAACCAGAGAAAGCACCGATATCAACTGTCCCGAATCGCTGTAAAAAGCCGAATTGTACCACTCGCAGTGTACCAACGAACCCGACTTATTATAATTGCTGTTGCGAACTACATTGCACCGATTTTCTGGTTTTTTTAAACTATAAATTACCGACTTTACCTCTTCTAAATCGCCCGTAGAAATAAAGTTCCATTCGCTAAAATGCTTGCCTAAAACTTCGGTTGATTCCCATCCAAAAATCTTTTGGGCTGCCGGCGACCACCCTCTGAGACGAAAGTTTTCATCCCACTCAATCACCGCTAGGGGGGTATTTTCAAAATGAGAAGTGAGTTTTTGCAACGCCTCACGCAGGGATGCTTCTACTTGCTTACGCTCAGTAATATCGCCAAAAGAAATAGCAATGCCGTCGCCCAATTTAACGGTCATAATCCGAAACCAGCCGATAATGCCTTCGCTTTCGCTGTTGTAATAAATCTCGGTATCGAGGGGAATTCCTGTTTCTAAAACTTGGACGTAACGGTCGAACAAACCGCTATCTTTATGGCCTGGCAGCACTTGCAGCAATCGCTTGCCGATTAATTCGCCCGGGGTACTCTGCTGAATTTTTGCCGCTGCGGGATTGACGTATTCCCATTCAAAATCCACAATTGTGGATTCGTCACGAATGCTGCGAAACACGTTAAATCCGTCTAGAGATAATTCCTGAAAAACGCGGAAGCGTTCTTCGCTTTCTTGCAGCTTGCCTACGGTGTCAAGCAGGAGATCCTCGACTCGCTCGCGCTGTGTTATTTCTGCAAGCAATTGCTGGTTAATTTGCTGGAGTTCGGTTGTGGGGGATGCGACGGAATTTGTAATATCAGAGTTGGCTTGCAGTCGATCGACCTTTTGGGTTTCCAGCGCCGTATTTGCTGGTAAAGAGGCCGCCCCAGCCAAAGCCAACACTTGAGAAATCGAGGGTATCAGGGACGCTACAGCCCACAAAGAGATGATAGCGGTTAAGGCGGCGATCGAACTTGACAGCCAGTAGCTGGGATGCACCAGCATCCAAACTTGCATCAAGTGAGTTGTCCCGCCGCAGAAAAACCAGGCTCCCAATAGGAGAAACCCCTTGCTCAAAGGCACGTCTCGCTGCTTCCGGGCATAGTATGTCAGAAGTGCTGGAATTGAATAATAAGCCAAGGCAATTAACACATCGCTGACCGCGTGCAGTCCCATCAACTGAGGTTGCCACTGGCAACAGCCATCTTGGGGAATAAAATTGTGGTTAAATGACATAATCTTAATAAATGGCAGCATTTCGGCTTTCCTGTGCGATCGATCCTAGTTGCACTTGTGTTGCTGACCCGCTAATTTCTAGTTTATACACAAAAAAACAGAAAACAAGAGTGACTTTAGTCCGGGGAGGAAAGTTCACAGCAGGCTTTAACCTGCCTGCAATATTAGTACATTAATTGAGAGGTAGAGGGAGAGTGAGGTACTATAATTCCCAAGGAGGTACGAAATTAAATGCTATCTTTTGAATTCACAACTTACGGAAAAACAGAACAATTAAACTCAGTTGATGAAAGGATTACTAGAGTGCCGTTCATTGAAACGGTTTAGCTAGAAACTGGCAATATTCGATAAATCCATCTTTATGGAATCTATTTTTTGATAATTTTGCAGATTCAGAAATCCCTTCAACATAGGAGAATCGACCTTTACTTGGAGGCTCAGAAATCCTGCCGCAGCAGATTGATGCTTAGATCGCAGCATCCCCGCCTCTGGCCTCGGAATCAAAACTAATCTGTACCTGTATCAAAGTCTACTAAATTCTGCTACTAAATCGGTTAATGTCACAGATTATCTTCCAGTAAAATTTCTGAAACCATCTCTCTCGAATTAAACCTCCATGCGCTTAGAGCAGCTTCAAGCATTTCTTTCAGTTGCTGAAACTGGTAGCTTTCAGCAAGCGGCCCGGAAGTGTGGCGTTACCCAATCGACTATTAGCCGCCAAGTGCAGGGATTAGAAGCGGAAGTGGGTTTGTCGCTGTTTCACCGCACGGCCCACGCGAAACTGACTGTGGGAGGGGAATGCCTGCTACCTCACGCTCGCAAAATCTGTCAGACTTGGCGAAATGCTGCTGAAGAATTGGGAGACTTACGGGCGGGAAAGCAGCCGGAACTTTGCGTGGCTGCGATTCATTCGGTTTGCGCTGCTTATTTGCCGCCTGTGCTGCAAAAGTTTTGCCGTGACTATCCAGACGTGCAATTGCGGGTGACTTCTCTGGGGAGCGATCGAGCCCTGAAAGTCCTCAAAGATGGTTTGGTGGACATAGCAGTGGTGATGAACAACCGCCATTTTACTCACGCCCCGGAAATGTTGGTTGAGGTGCTCTACAATGAGCCGATCGAGGTGTTGATGGCGGCGGGTCATCCCCTGGCCCAGTACGAACGAGTACCTTGGCCGGAATTGATTTGTTACCCGCAAGTGGTGTTTAAGGACGGGTACGGAATGCAGCGGATGGTGCAAGAACAATTTGGACGCATGGGTGCTAAACTTCATGCTGTTTTGGAACTCAACACTCTTGATGCTTTTCGGGGTGTGGTGCGACAGGGAGAGTTGATTGCTTTGCTGCCGCATTCAGCTTTGGTGGACGCGAAGGGCGATCGCACTTTAGCCGTTCGGTCGATCGCCCAAGAGCGCTCAAATTCCAAGGTTTCGACGATCGGTCAATTGGCCGCAGATCCTACTTGGACTCGCGAAGTGGTGTTGGTGACAACTCACGATCGAATGCAAATTCCGCCGATCGCCCATTTCTGGAATCTGGTACGCGAATTTGTGCCCCCATTTGATGTAATCAAGCTAGAAAAATCAGGGAGTTAATACCATTTTATATTTTATATTTTAGATTGGGAATGACTGATGAAATAAGGGTTTGGACATTTCCAACAATTGCCTTCTTTTTGGGAACTGGTATAATTCGATAATTTTAAATAGATAGTTCTGAAATTTAAATTTAAAACGGTTCAAATACTACCAATTACCCCTTACCAATTACCAACTTCAAATGTTATGAGTGACGCATTTAGAGAATTGCTGCGAAAAATTGGCAGCGGAGTACACACAGGAGAAAACTTAACTCGCTCGGAAGCATCAGCAGCAACGCGGATGATGCTGCTGGGGGAAGCAACACCGGCTCAAATCGGAGCTTTTATGATTTCCCACCGCATTAAACGGCCCACTGGGGAAGAATTAGCCGGAATGCTCGATGCTTATGAAGAATTGGGGCCTATGCTTGCCCCCCCAAACCGAGAAAAAGGGTTTTCCGTCTCTACCGTCGCCGTGTTTGGCGTTGCTTACGACGGGCGATCGCGCACGGCTCCAATTAGCCCTTTAACAGCCCTAATTTTAGCCGCCTCTGGCGTGCCAACCCTCATGCACGGGGGAGATACCATGCCAACCAAGGAAGGCATTCCCCTGATTGAAATTTGGCGAGGTTTGGGAGTTGACTGGAGAAAACTGAGTTTAGAAAAAGTCCAGCAAGTTTTTGACAATACGGGTTTAGGTTTTGTTTACCTTCCCAAGCATTTTCCTCAAGCCGCCGCTTTAGTTCCCTACCGCCGCGAAATTGGTAAACGGCCACCTTTTTCGACAATGGAGTTGATGTGGTGTCCCTGTGCCGGTGACGTTAACGTTATATCGGGCTACGTCCACCCGCCGACAGAAGGTATGTTTCAAAAAGCCTTTGAGCTGCGGGGAATCAAAAATTATACCACAGTCAAGGGATTGGAGGGAAGCTGCGATTTGCCGCGCGATCGTACTGCGATTATCGGCATTGCTAAGCCGGATGCTGAGTTTGAACGAGTGCTTTTAGCTCACGGAGATTACGGTTTTAGCAACACAAATCCTGCCTTTGAATCAGCCCCTGAGTTATTCAAACAAATGCAGGAAGTTTTGCTCGGAAAACCATCGGAATTGATGCAGTCCGCTATCTGGAACGGCGGATTTTATCTGTGGCGCAGCGGAGTTTGTTTGGATATAAACTCTGGTTTGATTGAGGCAGAAACTTTATTAAGTCGCGGTCAAGTCGTGCAAAAACTTGAGGAAGTTAGCCAAGCCGTTAGTATTTTGAGTTGACAGTTGACAGTTGACACTTGACAGTTGACCGTTAACTACTGACTACTTACTACTGACTACTATAGCAATCCTAAATCATTCAGATAAATTTGTAGGGGTAGTGCCCCCGTGCCTACCCCCTATCTATCGGGGCAACCACGGGGGGATTGCCCCTACAAAAATTACGCAAATCATTTAGGATTGCTATAGACATCTCCAATAATTATTGTGGAACAAGCCGGAAAGCCTGTTCAAAATAGGCAATTCTTGCGATAACTACAGACTATAGACTACAGACTACAGACTACAGACTAATGACTAATCATAAAATTGCTGTAATTGTGCTTGCAGGCGGTCAAAGTTCGCGGATGGGTAAGGATAAAGCTTTGCTGGAAATTGAGGGCAAATCCCTATTGCAGCGGGCGTTGGAAGTTGCCACAGTTGTAACCCCCGAAGTTTATGTTCTGACTGCTTGGCCCGATCGCTATCGATCGACCTTAACCGAAACATCCCAATTTCTGGTAGAGTACAATCCGGGCTCCGGCCCTTTGGTTGCATTGACTCAGGGATTGACAGAAATAGCCGCCGAGTGGATTTTACTGTTAGCTTGCGATTTGCCTTTGTTGGATGCTCAGATTATTCAGAATTGGGCAAGTCAGTTAACCGAGTTTCCCCCATCTACTTTAGCAGTTGTGCCTTATCAAAATTCGCGCTGGGAGCCTTTGTGCGGCTTCTACCGCCAACAATCTCTGCCCAGTTTGCAAAGTTTTATGGACAAAGGGGGACGTTCCTTTCAAGTTTGGTTAAATCAAATCTCCGCAATCCCTCTACCTGTAGGGGGACGAGAAGCAGTAATGTTATCGAATTGCAATACATTAGAAGAGTTTGAGCAATTAAAAGGTAAAATGAGTAACGGTTGACTGTTGACAGTTGACTAACTAATGACTAATGATTAATGACTAATTACTAATTACTAATGATTAACCAATATTGGTTGCTTGATCGCAATATAACTTTCCTCAATCACGGCTCTTTTGGGGCCTGTCCAATTCCCGTACTCGAAGCGCAAACCATTTTTCGAGAACAACTAGAAAGAGAACCATTGCGCTTTTTACTGCGGGAATTTGAACCTTTGTTGGATAATGCAAGAAATCAGTTAGCAGCATTTATTGGTGCGGCTGACGAGGACTTGGCGTTTGTGCCGAATGCGACGACGGGAGTAAATGCAGTTTTGCGATCGCTCTGTTTTTCTCCGGGCGACGAATTGCTAACTACAAATCAGGAATACAACGCTTGCCGCAACACACTTAATTTTGTAGCCGAGCGTACAGGCGCTAAAGTAGTAGTAGCAGAAGTCCCCTTTCCCATTGAGTCACCCGAACAAATTATTGAAGCAATAATTAAGTGCGTTTCACCGCAAACAAAGTTGGCATTATTAGACCACGTTGTGAGCCAAACAGGTTTAATTTTTCCCATCAAACAGTTAGTCGGTGAGTTAGCTAACCGTGGCGTGGATGTATTGGTAGACGGAGCTCACGCGCCGGGAATGGTAGCACTGAATTTAGATGAAATTGGCGCGGCTTACTATACGGGAAATTGCCACAAATGGCTGTGTGCGCCCAAAGGTGCGGGCTTTTTATACGTGCGGCGCGACAAGCAAAATGCCATTCGCCCAACTACTATCAGTCACGGTGCTAATTCGCCCCGCGCTGATAAATCGCGCTTTCAATTAGAATTTGACTGGATGGGAACTGTCGATCCCAGTCCCTATTTGTGCGTGCCTGTAGCTATTGATTTTATGGGTTCTTTGTTAAGCGGCGGCTGGCCAGAATTGAGGGCAAAAAATCATGCTTTAGCATTGGCGGGGAGAAAAATATTGGCTGACAAATTAGATTTGCCGCTGCCTTGTCCTGATGAAATGGTTGGTTCAATGGCTGTTGTGCCACTGGCAGACTCCCAGTCTGATGTGGTTGCAAAGGGAGGAATTCCACCTTTGCAAGAGGCGCTATGGGAGATTTTTAAAATTGAAGTTCCGGTGATTCCTTGGCCGGATGCTAGTAAGCAGTTGGTGAGGATTTCGGCTCAGTTATATAATACTTTGCCGCAGTATCAATATTTAGCTAATGCGCTAGTTGAGCTGACGAGAATTTGAGCTGGAGGTTCCCGGAAAGCAAGATCACACCCAGCTACAAACAGTTATAGGTTTGTAGTTAGGTTGTCGCTTCTTAGAGTTGATGAATACAGACTATTTGTCCTTACTATAAACGTAGTAAACGTTATACAAATAGGCACCCTAAGAGTAAAAATTATGCAAGGAATCACCTTTATTCCTTGCATAATTAGAATATTATTCACCTACCATAAAAACGACCACAAAAATATATCTAAAACCCCATAGCCCTAAACTTCGCCAATCCGCCCAAACCGAATAAAGTTTGTAAATAACCCGCTAAAATTCCTAATTTAAAACAGGGTTGTTAAATCGGATAGCGCACAACTTCGGCGCAACAGAATATAATGTATCCACACTTGCATTTTTGCAGACAAAAAAAGGAAATGAAAAGAGGCGAATACCATGTCCAATGCCATGATGGTAATCTACCCCTATCGCGAACAGTACACCTGGGTTTTTGACGACGAGCGAGTTGGACTTGTCCGAGAACCATTTGTTCAGGGCGTCCCCGAAATGATTAACACGCTTGTTGCAGACATTCCCAATGCCGCTCAAGGTTTCCGACTTTTATTTTCAGCCAATCCATTTCCCGGATATCAAGCAGGAATGCTGTGGTTGAAAGCAGAATACGGCGGTAACTGGTATCGGTGGGAATCGAAAAATCTCGAAGGCTGGCTGTGTCCGGCTATGTTCAAATACTTTCCAGAAGCACCGCCCAAGTTTTACTGCAAAGCTGAAAAACTGCAATAATCAACAGCAAGTCAATGAAAAACTTGTCAATTTTTAAAAGAGACTTTGTTAAACCAGTCGATCAAATCTCTCGAAAAAAGCCTAAATTCTTCCTGTATATAGTGGGGCTATTTTTCCTAGTTTTCACAGCCGCCATCTCGGCTACATTGGGGGCAATTACCGCCCTTTTAGCTCCCGTGGAACCCCCAATTATCAATAGAGTATTAGAGGCGACTGGCTTTGACTATCTATCCTCCAACCGCTCTGGATACCGCCTGTCGCGGTCAGTTAATATCTTGATATTGGGAATTGACGGCGTGCCGGAAGCTGTCGCCAATTCCCCTAAGATTTTCGAGGGTCGCAGCGATACCATACTCTTATTGCACCTCGATCCTAGAGATAAATCTATTAGTTTGCTTTCAGTTCCACGAGATACTCAAGTCGAAGAGCCCGGAATTAGCTTCAGCAAAATTAGCGAAGCCAATGCTAGAGGAGGAGCAGCTTTGGCGACGCGATTGGTTAGCAGTATGCTGAACAATACGAAAATTGAACGATACGTGCGAGTCAGCAGTAATGCGTTTCAGGAATTAGTCGATTTGTTGGGCGGAGTTGAGGTATTTGTACCTCGCGCGATGTCCTATACAGATACCGCTCAAAAGTTAAAAATAAACTTAGGGCAGGGATGGCAAACTCTCAACGGAGAACAAGCAGAACAATTTGCTCGATTTCGCAACGATGGTTTAGGAGATATCGGCCGCATTCAGCGGCAGCAATCTTTAATTCAAGCTATTCGGGACCGCCTCGCAAGTCCATCAGTATTGGTGCGCTTGCCACAAATTGTTCGATTGATGCAAAAATATGTGGATACAAACCTAAATTATGAGGAAATATTGACGCTGGCAAATTTCGGTTTGCAATTGGAGCGAGATAATTTTAAAATGGTAATGTTGCCTGGACGTTCTAGTTCAGAAACAGGGGATTTGAGGAGTTATTGGATTGTAGATGCGCTAGGGCGCGATCGCATTATGACACAATATTTGAACCTGGGTGTGCCGGATTTTGAACAAGGACGAATTCGCAATCCCAGCGAGTCCCTGTTGCCCAAAAACCTCAAAATATCTGTCCAAAACGCTTCTAGCAAACCGACAACCGCAAAAAACGTTGCTGAATTTCTCACAAAAAAGGGCTTTTTTAATGTATCTGTAGTGCAGGATGCGCCCCAGAAGCAGCGTCAAAGTCAAATTATTGTTCAGCAAGGCGATTTAGAGGCAGCCAATCTACTGCAAAAAGAGTTAGGTGGCGGCAAACTTGAAGCATCTTCTACGGGTGAAATTAATTCTGACTTGACACTTCGCGTTGGCGAAGATTGGGTAAAGCGATTTTAATTAGTCAACAGTCAACAGTCAACTAAGCTGTAGCGGCATTTAAATTGTCTGTCAAAAAAAATTAAAGTCTTGTGGGGTGGGCGTCCCGCCCGTCCTGAATCTACAATTTAAATGCGCGACAGCTTATGCCCAATTCCCCATTCCCATCATTATGAAAAGCGTTTTCCGAATATTCCTGAGCCTGTTTTTAAGTTTAGTGTTGGCTGTTGGGTGGGTGCTGCTGAGTGCTACTCCGGCATTTGCCCTGCCGAAAACAAATATTAATTACACAAACATTAATTTGTCCGATCGCGATTTTTCCAACTCGGATTTAGCAGGGGGAACATTTGTCGCAGCCGAAATGCGGGGAACCAATTTTCAAGGTGCTGATTTAACTAATGCGATTTTGACTAAGGGAGTTTTGCTGAATGCCAACTTGTCAGGTGCTAACCTCTCCGGTGCTTTGGTAGATAGAGTTACATTCGACGGCGCTAATTTGACGAATGCTAATTTTTCCGAGGCAATTATGACTCGAACTCGGTTTTTTGATGCTGCAATTTCCGGCGCTGATTTTACTGACGCGATTATCGACGCTTATCAAGTGACTATCCTGTGCGAGAAAGCAGATGGTGTCAATCCCGTGACGGGAGTTTCTACCCGCGAAAGTTTGGGATGTCCGTAGAAATTTACAAGTTAAAAAATTCCTGAGTAATTGTTTGATTAGATGCACCTGTAGCGAGGTAAAATACACACATTAAAACCCCTCTCCGGCAAGGCGAGGGGTTTGAGGAAATTTCCAAGTATCGGCTCTATCGAGCGCTACAAATGCCTGTGCTGGCAGTACCAACTACCAAATCGGAATTCAAAAGCAAATCTAAATCGGTGTCAGGATTAACAGCATACAAATCGACTTTATCTCTACCCAAAAATACCCCGATCAAAGTACCGATTCCCGCACCGCCGAGCACCTCTTCAGTTGCGATCGCCCGATCGCCCGTAACACCTGCGATCGCCGCCGCTGCTGCTGCACCCAACGCCGTATTCTTAACCAGATTACCAACATTAACGCCCTTGGTAACAGTTTCTTTCCTAGTAATCACTTGCGAAGTGGCATTGAGAGGCACTCTGCTGCCGTTGATTATACTTAATTCTTGAGCCACAAACTGAACGCCCGAAGCAGTCGATCGCAATTCGCCGCTAATTTTCGAGCCTTCGGGTATCAGCACTTGGCCATTATTACCCGTGATATCCGAAGCAACAGTCAGCGTAATCGGAGATTTGTCATTGGGGGCGAGCAAAATCTTGCCTTTTGCATACTCGATTGGGATAGTCACCCCCCTGGGAATTTGCACAGCAACAGATTCGCTAACATCAATCTTGGCAATGTAAGGAGAATTAATTGCTCTTGCTTGATTGGTACTCACTAATGTTTGATAGATAAAAGCAGCTACTTCAGCTCGCGTTGCTGACTTGTTTGGTTTGAGAGATTTAGGACTGGGATAGCTGACAACTAACTGTTTTTCAGTAGCAGCAGCAACGCTTTTGACAGCATAAGTTTGAATCTCACCCGCATCATTATAGTAGCTGAGAACATCTTGAAAATCGCACGTAGGCTCATAGCCCATTCCGTTATTTAAAGCGACTACAACTTGAACGCGAGGAATCTGCTGTGTGGGCCTGAAAACATTGCCGGGATAGCCAGACATCCATCCCATTTCGTAAGCTTCTGCGATCGCCCCGCTTGCCCAAAAATTAGAAGGAACATCGGCAAACCTTATAGCACCGCGGGTTTTTGCCTTTTTCACAGAACGCACCATTGCCGCGAATTCAGCCCGCGTTACTGGTGCATCCGGGCGAAAACTACCATCGGGAAATCCTTTGATAATGCCTCTTTCTGACAAATCTTGAATAAAATCTTTTGCCCAGTAGTTATTATTAACATCCGAAAAAGCTGTCTGAGCAAAAGCAGGCGCGGGAGTTAGCATCGGCGCTGCGGTTCCGGCAACTGTTCCCAAGGTTAATAAAACAGATGTACCAGATTTAATGCGATGTAATACAGACATTTTTGATTCTCCAATTGACACAAGTTTTTTATTGAGGATAACTAAGCTTTTGATAGGCTGATTGATTCTTCCCAACTTGCTTTTTCCCTCAGTTATGTAATCATTGTTGAATATTTTAATTTTTAGTGCGAGGAAGATACGGTCTTTTAAAATAAATATTTTTAGGGTGATTGGGTAATTTTAAAATGCTTAAATCCCTTAAAATCCTTATGTTGCTTATCTCCCTTATCTACCTGGTTTCTGCAATTAACAGGATTTACGGACAAAGCGGTTTGAGAAGAACTGCGAGTTCCCTTGACATTAGCTCGCCCACATGAGAATATTAGCTCTAGAGACAGATCGCATCCACTAGAAAACAAAAATATGAGTGCAGACGAACATATCTTGCAATTACCTCATATAAGTTTAAAGAGCAGAACACTACTGCCGGAAGAATCTGGAATATATTACGTTGTAGATGAAAACTCCATAATTTGGTACATCGGAAAAGCAAAGAATCTTCGTACCCGGTGGACAGGTGATAGTCACCACAGACTATATCAACTACAAAAGCAACGAAAACAACAGTTTACTATCTACTACGAATTATTGCCGGAATCGCTACTTGATATTATCGAACAGCAGCGGATTGAGCAGTACAGCCCGCAGTTGAATGGAACTAAAGTCAAGGCTAAGAAATTAGCTCCCACAGAGAGATTATTACGGGAAACGTTATTTAGCCTAGCCCCTTACAGTTTTGTATTAGGTGTAGAATCCGCCCGAAAAGAAGACCTTAAATTTATCGAAACTTCTATCTATTGGCAAGATAATTGGAGAGTAAAAAAGGCTGTTTTGCCTCTGACTGTAATACATATTTGCATAAATCTAAGTGAATTAGGCTACAACTTGAACTCAGAAATGCGTTTCCTGAGAAGGATTTTTAGAAAGCGAAGTAATTATTATACTAATTGGGAATTTGCTTATACTTATAAAGGTAAACCCATTTATGAATTAGCCGTGAGAAGATTGTTGGTTAATGGGTTAATTATAGAAGTATATGGAATCGAGCGAGAAGCATTACAATACATTCAAGGGTACGATTTGACTCAACTGGCAAATGTAGAGGTTAGGGCTGTTGATGAAGCTTCTTTAGCCATCCTAAAAAATAAGTGTTTGCTTGGGATTGGAGGGATATCTTTGGCTAAAGATAACCAAGATGACCTATATGAAAGACTTTCCCGCCAGGCTATAGAACGAATATATCCTTATAAACAAGATTTGGTTAAATTACTTTTTAATGAAGAGATAGATTTTAGTAAAAAGCAAGTATTACCAACCAACACAACAACTGTCCGGGATAGTAATACAGGTATGCTTGTAAGGTTAGCTAATCTTGCTAATAAGAAGCAATATCTCGTGGCATTGTTAACGGAACGTGGTAGTGACTTAAATCGTTATGAGGTAAATAAGTATTTAGAGTGCATACCAAAAGATGATAATTACATAGACAGTAGTAGAGATAAAAGAATGATGATATTTGTTAAGCCATTCTTTTGCGATTTAAAAGAACCAATAGGAAAGACAGATGTCAAGTCTGGAGTTTTTCCTATAAGCAACAGCATATACGGTGCAAAAGGGAGGACAACTCAAGGTTCTCAGCATAAAATTTACAAAGAAGTTTATTTGCAAACCACAGTAGATAAAGTGTTTTGGTTGCTGCTAGAAGCCTACTTGTCTGACTTTGCTAAAGTAAAGCTCAACGAAGAAGAAGGATATATAGAAAAAGTGTATGTATCGCCGAGAAGATTTATCACACCCGCTACAGTAACTGTCACTTTAAATGGAAAATGGAAAGCAGATATTCCGTTTGGTTCTAAAGATAATATGTCGTACAAGACAAGTGTAGAGACGATCGCAAGTTTATTACAGGCAAGCGGAATCCCTAAGCTGAAGTTCTCATTCACAGTAGAGTCTATACGCACATAGCTGCTTGCAAAAAAAGAGTAATATCAATTACACAGTTTTTTAGACAAGCTGCATTAAAGGCGCAACAGCCTAGCTGACTACTGACTAATGACTATTGACTAATGACTAATAGAGGCTAGTGGCTCCCAACTTGTCACATCTTCAAATAAAGATTGATAGCCCGCTGCATTGGGATGCAGCCCATCTGCAATCAAGCGCGATCGCCACCAATCACTGCCCCGATTTATCCATTTATCAAAAATATCTAAATAGGGAATTCCCCGCAACTCACAAGCTGATTTCGTTGCCTCTTTATACCGATATTGGTCAGCATGACTGTAATACAAACAATCTTGAAAAGGCATTTTACTTTCATCCACCGGCACCATCCCGACAAATATCACCGGACAAAGTTGTTGGGACAGGTTTAACAAATGATCCAAAACAGTTTTAAAATGTTCAAACTCAGTGTAGCTGCGCCCGGTAGGCGACTGCACTCTCGCCGAATCGTTGAGGCCGACAGAAAGAATAATCGCATCCGGGAAACGGTTTCTCAGTTCGCCACGGTGGCGAAACTCGTTTTCGAGCCGCTGGGAGACTTGATAGGTGCGATCGCCCCGAACGCCCAAATTGTATAAAACGTGTCCTGCACTCTCCGGTAACATCCACTGGCGCCGCAATCTTTCCACCCAACCCCCACCTAAACCGTCGCCGAAACCGTAGATTAAGCTGTCGCCGAAAGCAACCAATTTGAGGGGATGAGAATTTCCCCGATGCAAGTGACCAAAGGAATAGGCTGTTGCTACCTGCATAAGCAATGATACTCAGTTAATAAATTATGAATCTTGACATACTAGACTAGAATGTAACATTACATAAAGTAGGTAGTCTCATGGCTAATAAGCGTCCACCCTTCGATTCTACTCAGCTAACCCGTCGCGCGGAAGAGTTGATTAACGGTGCATCCAACCGCTATCGGATTACGGTGCAGGTGGCGAACCGCGCAAAACGCCGTCGCTATGAAGATTTTGACAATATGGACGACCATCAAATGAAACCTGTAATGCGGGCGATATTTGAGATGTCGGACGAACTGACTCAGCCGGAAATTATCGGAGACAAGTACTAGACTTCTGGAGTTTTGGGTTTTGAGTGGTGAATTGCCAGCAATTTTTGTCAACTCAAAACTCACAACTTTTTCAAACTAGACTTGGGCGCGCGGGAGGAGAAACCCGGTTTATTCCTAGTTCCCTCGTTAACAAAACTCTGATTTTTCTAATAAACCGGGTTGAGGAGTGTAAATCCTAAAATTAGAAACTAGGACATCTGCTTGGGGGTAAGTTTATGAAATTATTCTATTTTTGAAATTTTTGTCAAAACCGTGAATAGATTAAAGCAGGGCTTAAGTTTTCTGTTGGTTACTTTGAGTGTAGCGATTTTCACGCTTTTGAGTTGGGTATTGGAATCCGGGGAACTGAGTATGTCGGCTTTGGAACCTTCGCTGCTGCGGAGTTCTGAGTCTGCCTCAGTGCAGCGGGTGGCTCAACAATCTGCGCCGCCGCAAGTGAGGGTGCAAGATGCGTGGAAATTAGTGTACGAAAAATTGCCGGATTTGCCGATCGAAAATAACTACATTTCTAAGGAAACTGGAAAAGTCGATCCTACCAATACTTTAGTCGGGCGGTTGATTCGATATCACGTATTTGTCAAAGGACGGCCGCCCAATTACCGCTTTGATTGGAAGTTGAGTTTAGCTGACTATTTGGGCGCCACTCCCGATTATTTGGTGGAAAGCGTGTATCCGGGAAAAGACGTTTTGCGATCAAATCCAATGGAACAAGATCGTGCGGCTATTCAAAGGTTAAATAGAGCACAGCGGGATGCTTTGGTTCAAGCTTTGGTTGATGTTTTTACGGAGAATTCCGGGCGTGGGCGCACACCGGCGGCGGGGCAAACACAACAGCGATCGAATTCCCCGGAAATACCGCAGCCACAGCCAGGAGATGCGAAGTTGCTGGCACCTTAATACTCATGGATACAGAAACCGGGTTTTTTACGGAAATATTGCTGTTGACCCTTTAACACAGCTAAAAAACCCGTTTTCTTTCGTATTTATGGGTAAGTTCTACTAATCTAAAATCCAAAATCTAAAATCTAAAATCCCTTAATGGTGGAACGTGTAATTAAAACGGGTGTTGGGTGGCGTTTGGGATGGAACCCGGAGGCCCAGGAGTTTAAGGGTTTGGTGGCTGGCGACGGTTGGGCGATCGAACTCACTGAGGCTGAGTTAAACGATTTTTGCCGATTGTTGGGGCAATTAGCCGGCACAATGAGTCACATGGCCTCTGAGTTAATGGACGAGGAAAAAATAGCTATTGAAGCCGAAAGCGATTTGCTGTGGGTGCAGGTGGAAGGCTATCCCGAAGCTTACAACGTGCAGTTGATCTTGAATGCTGGCCGAAGGTGCGAGGGTTTTTGGCCGGCGGCTGCGGTTCCGACTTTGGTGCAGGCCGCAAAAGTTTTAAAAGTTTTTTGACTTTTTCGGGAATTCTATGCTAAGCTGTTAAAGCTGTCGGGGCGTAGCGCAGCTTGGTAGCGCACTACTTTGGGGTAGTAGGGGTCGTGGGTTCAAATCCCGCCGCTCCGATAGATGGAATCCTTATTTTATAAGGGTTCCATTATTTTTACTAGATAACTCGTTCCTTACCCATTCTCAATAAGGGGTGACAGAATATGACATACTCAGACAATCACTGCGATAAATCTGCGATAAATCTGGGATATGCCAAAAGGCTCAGTAAATATAGAAGTTTTCAAAGATCGGCTGCGACTTGCCTGGTCCTGGCAAGGTAAACGTTTCTGGCTATATCTCGGTTTGCCAGACTCGATCGTCAACCGTAAAGCGGCAAGCATCAAAGCGCGGACGATCGAACTCGATATGACCAGTGGCAATTTTGACCCGTCTCTGGCAAAATACAAACCCCAGAAACAAGAATCCATCTCTGTTTCTGACCTGTTTCACCAATTTATCGAGTACAAGCGCCGGAAAGTTGAGCCTTCTACTTTCGCTAAATATCTTGGACTTGAGAAACACGTTTCTGCGTTTTTCAAAAACAAAAGCACAATTTCTGTTTCTGAAACTGTTGCAGAAAAATTTAGAGATTGGCTGGCACAGAAACTTGAACCCGGTACCGTAAGGGAACGGATTATCATGCTTAATGCTTGCTGGGAGTGGGGCCAAAAAAAGAAGCTGGTTCTCGAAAATCCTTGGGAGGAAGTCAAGGTGAACGTAGCTCCCAAACAACGCCCAGAACCGTTCACGCTTACAGAAATAAGCGCGATCGTCCAAAAATTCCGCTCAAACGAGAATCTGAAACATTATGCGGACTATGTGGAATTCAAATTCGGCGTCGGCCTTCGCACCGGCGAAGCAGCAGCTCTCCTCTGGCGACATTGTTCCCACAACTGCGATCGCATCTGGATCGGAGAAAGTTTGAGTAACGGTGATCGGAAAGCAGCCAAGCGGAATAAAGACCGCACGGTGCCGCTAACTCCACGGCTGCAACAGTTATTACTGAGCCGGCGATCGACTGACTTCCAACCTGATGATTTAATTTTCACCAGCATCGAAGGTAGAGCGATCGATTCCAAAAATTTCTGCAACCGCTACTGGAAACCTGCGCTTGCATCCCTTGAAATTGATTATCGAAAACCTTACAATACCCGACATACGCTAATTTCGCATGGCTTGGAATCTGGCATGAATCCTGTTTCGATCGCAGCCCTCACCGGTCACGATGTGAGAACACTTTATGAAAATTATGCCGGACTGGTCAACCCGCCAAAACTACCAGATTTGTTCCCTGTTTTCGACCCGGTTTCTGATGTTGATTTTGAGGTAAATCAGTGAGATACCTCTCCATAAATTTCTGATGATCCGGATGATTGATATCCCCACCACAAGTTATCAATTGTTCAATCAGTTGTTGATTGTAGAGAACTTTTCCGCCAGGATTTCTACCCCAGTGAATCCCTTCTATAAGTTTGTTTTGGTTTCTGTATCGCAGAAGGGTTCGATCGCTACAATTGAGGATTTTACAAGCAGTTTTAGCATCGCAGAAATTATTCATTTTGATTTGAATTGAGTAAACTTTTGATTACGTTGTCTTTGATCATGTTTTGTCGCATTAGTTCAACTAAGAGGA
>NZ_JAUBRB010000057.1:0-46617 GCF_036701585.1 Microcoleus sp. POL10_C6
AACTTATATTTAACTCTGCTTGAATATATCGTGAGCTCCTGTTCTTAGTTTGCGATCGATTATTCAGCAAACCCTATGTATAGGACGCTACGCCTTGGATTGCAGGCCAGTAGTCGAAATAGTTGCCACTTTTACCTTGAAAAAACTTCACAGCGCCCCGGAATACATTCCCGGTTTGTTTAACTACCGGGGACATCTCGTGCGGGTAATCGAAGTGTGATCACTGATACAGGGGACGCTAAACCCGCGCTTAATTGGGGGTAGCCCTGGATATACGCTGTCAATCTAATTCTTAACTTTTTAGATAATATTGTTCTGCTTCCGACCAATTGAGTTTAAGCAACGAATCATCTCCCCATGTCAGTTTGAGACTGGGCTTAAACGCTGTCACCCCTAAAGCGCTAATAATTTGCGCTGCGACAGCTTTCGCCAATAGCGGTGGTACAGAATTTCCGACTTGGCGAAAACCGTGCCATTTGGTGACATGAAATCTAAACCAGTCAGGATAGGAATGCAGTCGCGCAGCTTCTCTGACTGTAATGCACCGAGGGGCGATCGGGTGAATCGGTCTCGGCGAAGTATAAGCCCCCCTCGCCCTGTCGGTTCCGGCCCTGAGTGTGTTGCAAACTCCGTCAGGGTGAAGCTTGTAAAAACGGCTGATCGGCTCTTTTTCGCCGTGTTTGGCCGCCTGAAACCTTTCTATACATTCCTGAGAATGTTTAGTTCGCAAACTACCAGAGAGGATTTGTCGATCGTACTCGCGATCGTAGGAATAATCATCATCCAAAGCATCAATTCCGCGCATTATACTCCCATAAGTGCTGCACTTTCCGTACTCCGCCATCACCCAATCTCGATGCAGCAACTCGCTGTACTTTTCCACTTCCGGCAAATCTCCAATCGCATCCCAAACTGTCGGGACAGCAGGCAAATTAATTTTTTTATAGCGTTTAGGAATTTTAATTTTCGGCAGTATAGTAGTTTGCTGAGGGTATTTGGGTAGCTCATAACCTTCTTTGCACCCCATCAAAAACAATCGTTTGCGAGCTTGCGGTACTCCATAGTTAACAGCGTTGAGAACTTGATATTTTTCTTCTACTTTATAGCCACATTTCAGAAAAGAGCTAATTAAAACATTCAGGAGTTCTTTGTGTTCTCCTGATGCAATTCCTGGCACATTTTCCATTACAAAGAACTTGGGTTTTAGCTCCAAAACTAAGCGCTGAAAGTGAAAAATTAGAGAATTTCGCGGGTCGTCCACATCGCGCTTGCCCATCATGGAGAATCCTTGACAGGGCGAACCGCTGATTACTACGTCTATCTCGCGCCGCCCGATCGCCGATTTTTTCCGAATTTCTGAACCCGTAAGCTGTGTGACATCTTTGCAAAGAATAGAACACAGCGGGAAATTAAACTCGTGTGTGGCGCAGTGAATAGGGTCGATTTCGACTGAGGCAAGTACATCAAACCCTGCTTGTTCAAAGCCCAGGGTCATGCCGCCCGCGCCTGCAAATAAATCAACAGCGATCGGTCGCTTTTTCCGATTGCTTGGCATAACATTTCAATAACAAAGTTGCTTTAATAGAAATTAAGGAAATCAACCGCGTTTCTGGTAATAAATCGTGGGTTTGTCCACGAGCCAGCCACAAAGGAACCGGGTTTCTACATAACCTTTCAATACCAAAATTGCTTTAAGAAGCTGTATTTAATTTAACATTTTTCATGATTTCTGCAGCGGCCCGATCGCACACGCCCACATCTCCGAGACTTTCGCGCATTTCCCGATAACCTGCCAAAGTTTGCTGGCGTCGATCGGCATTTTGCAGCAATTCCAGTGCGTGATTCACTATATTTTCCGCAGTCGCCTCGTCTTGCAGCAACTCCGGGACGATCGGCTTCATTTGCACCAAATTGGGCGGAGACATAAAAGGAATCGAAAATTTCAGGACGTGGCGAGCAATAATCGCCGTAATCGGACTGACGCGGTAGGCGACAACTTGCGGAACGTCGAGCAAAGCTAGCTCCAGATTAACAGTACCAGATTTAGCGATCGCCAGATCGGCAGCGGCTAATATTTCCAGAGTTTGATTTTCTAACAAAGTAGCCCGCAAACCGTAATTCTCAATCGCCTGTTCAATTTTGCTGCGGAAAGCTTTGTTAGCAAGCGGAATCCAAAAATGAACTTCCGGCAATTTAGCTTGAATAATTTGAGCTGCCTCAAATATAACCGGCATCAGGTACTTGAGCTCTTGGTGTCTGGAAGCGGGAATTAGGGCGATCGACACCTGTTCCGGCACAATTCCCAAAGTTTTGCGGGCAACTTCCCGGCTGGGCGCAGATTGCATTCTATCCACCAAAGGATGACCAACCCAACTCACTTGAGCTCCTTTTTTTTGATAATAACGAGCTTCCTCTGGGAAAATTGCCAAAAGTTGGTCGCAAATATTGACAATCAGATCAGTATTGCGAGGAGAAATCGACCAAACCCATTCTTGAGGTGCGATGTACCAAACCACCGGCAAATCAGGCAAACAGCGGCGGATGTAGCTGCCAATACCGAGATTTGGAGTCAAATAATCAATCAATACAACAGCATCGGGGCGGAAGTTTTTGAGATAATGTTTAGCTTTTTGCTGAACTTTGATTGTGGGCCAAATGTACGGCACTGATTCTATAAGGCCCATAGAACCAATGCCCAAAGTATCGCCTAAAATAGTAGCACCTGCTTCCGCCATACGAGGGCCGCCCAATCCGGTTATTTCTAACTCCAAACCAGCGGCGACAGCGTAACGTTTTAAGGCTGCAACTAACAAAGCTCCTTGCAAATCGCCCGAAACCTCACCAGTGCTGATAAAAATTTTCATAAAATCCTCGATATCATCAGTAAGGTGCCCCGGAGCAAAACTTTTTTAGCTGGGTTAAGGCTTGAAATTGACACACCCTACAGCTAACTGATCATAGGTTTGTAGTGAGGACTTCAGCCCTCTCTGACGCGAATTTTAGCTGCTAATAAGGACTAAAGTCCTTACTACAAACAATAGGTTTATTCTACCTCATTTACTTTTTGCCAGGAATCAAACCGCGCCGCCCTTTTGTTACAGACTGCTGCATAAATCTCTGCAGGTGCTGCAAGTGGGCATTTTCTGGCAACAAATCCAACTGTTCCAAAGCTTGATTGAGAGTGTAGCCAGAATGGTATAAAATACGAAAAGTTTTCTTCAAAACTAGCAAATCTTCTGGGGTAAAACCGGCGCGTTCGAGGCCTATTTTGTTGATTGCTCGCACTCTCGAAGGATTCCCCTCGACTAGCATATAAGGAGGTACGTCTCGATCGATCCTGCTCAAGCCGCCCACCATAGATAAGCGGCCGATGTGGACAAACTGGTGAACCCCCAAAACACCGCTCAAGCGGGCTTGAGACTCGATTTTAACGTGTCCGGCTAAGGCTACAGCATTGGCGATAATTACTCGATCGGCGATCGCGCAATTGTGTCCCACATGAACATAAGCCATCAATAGATTATGATTGCCAATAGTCGTGCTTTCTCCGGCTCCAGTAGCGCGGTTAATTGTCACGTATTCCCGAATGAGATTGTTGTCGCCAATTTTCACCCTAGTCAGAGAACCCTCGTATTTCAAATCTTGAGGTTCCAAACCAATCGCCGCACCGGGGAAAATTTGATTGCGAGCGCCTATTTCTGTTAGCCCGTCGATAATTGCATGAGCGCCAATCTTAGTCTCCGGCCCGATTTTCACTCTTTCCCCAATTACAGCATAAGCTCCCACTTCTACAGTCGGGTGAAGTTCAGCGCGGGGATGAATCACAGCAGTTGGGTGAATCAAAGTAAGCATTTTTCAGTTGTCAGTTGTCAGTTGGCTGTTGTCCGTTGTCTGTTGACTGTTCTTAGTTATAAATTACCAATTACCAGTTACCAATTCCCCAATTTAATCTACCATCGAAAACGTCAATTCCCCTTCACACACTTTTTGTCCGTCTACTTCAGCCAGAGCCTGCATTTTTGCGAAGCGACGGCGTTTTACCCACAGCAATTCTACAGTCATCAGCAACTGATCGCCCGGTACAACCTGACGACGGAACTTGACTTGATCAATTCCGGTAAACATCCACAATCCTTGCTTGATGTCGGGCAACTGAGCCAGAACAATACCGCCAACTTGAGCCATCGCTTCGACAATTAATACTCCAGGCATAATCGGCCGTCCGGGGAAATGCCCTTGAAAATGTGGTTCGTTGAAAGTCACATTTTTAATTCCTACAGCCTTCTCGGACGGCACGTAATCAACAATCTTGTCAACCAGTGCAAAAGGATAGCGATGAGGCAATAATTTCTGAACTTCTTCGAGAGTAAAAGTAGATTTAACCGCTGGAGAATCTTCACCGTTTTTGGTGGAGACGGATTCAGAATTAGCAGTATTGAGGGTGTTAACTTCAGTCAGCGTAGACATTTCTTGAAGAATTTTGAGTGTGGTATGGCAGAAGGCAGAAGTCAGAAGGAAGATGCAATCTTAACAGAAGATCACCTTGTTTTTTCCTAACTTTTATCTAGGGTAGCTAGAGCTTCCGATTTCAGGGCTTGGGCGAGTTGGACGTGCAGGTTGTGACTGGCTTTGTAAGCCAAGTAGTGAGCTTTTGGCCAAGTTCCGAGCAGACTGAGGTCGCCTGCTAGGTCTAGGATTTTATGGCGCACGGGTTCGTTGGCAAATCTCAAAGGCGGGTTGAGCCAGCCGGATCGATCGCAAACTAGGGCGTTCTCTAGGGTACCACCTTTGATCAAACCTGCTTGTCGCAATTGGTCAACTTGGCGAGCAAGTCCAAAAGTGCGGGCTGGGGCGATCGCCGTCGCAAAACTTTCTGCCTCTGGCGACCAACTGTACCATTGATTGCCGATCGCCTGTTCCTCAAAATCAATTCCGTAACTAAACCGAGTTTCGGCTGACGGTAAAGCCGCTGCAAAAGCATCCCCGTAGCGCACCCAAATTGGCTCACTAACGACAAAGGAGGAAGTGGGGTCTTGCTTCGATTCTTGAGGAACTAAGCCAGTATGGGCGATCGCCTCTACCCAAACCTGAGCCGAACCGTCCAGCAGAGGCACTTCCGGCCCATCAACCTCAATTCGAGCATTATCCGCTCCCATCCCCGCCAAAGCGGCTAATAGATGCTCTACAGTGCGAATGTGAGCATCGATACCTGCCAGTTCTGTTGAAAGTGCAGTCTGGCAAACCGCCTCAATTTTTGCAGGAATTATCGGAGCACCGGGCAAGTCAATTCTGACAAAATAGCGGCCTTCCTCAACCTCCGCAGGCAAAACTCGGACGCGAGTTTGTTCGCCGCTGTGCAAACCGATTCCCGACAGTTCAAATTCAGATTTTAAGGTACGTTGAATAGTCATTAGTTATGGGAATGGGGCATTGGGCATTGGGCATTGGGCATTGGGCATTAGTTAGTAGTCAGTAGTCAGTAGTTAGTAGTTAGTAGTCAACTGCCAATTGCCAACTGCCAACTGCCAACTGTCAACTGTCAACTGCCAACTGCCAACTGCCAACTGCCAACTGCCAACTGCCAACTGTCAACTGTCAACTTAGAATCGCTCACCAATTCCAAAGTGAATTTGATTGTCGCCCGTGTCGTTGATACCGTAATCGATGCGGATCGGCCCTAAAGGAGATTGAACCCGCACGCCGAGGCCGTAACCGTAACCGCTACCGGGCTTTTCGCGGATACCGGCCGGGTCGCCCGGCACATCTTTGCCCGTGCCCAAGTCAGTGCCAGCATCCAAAAATAGCGCTCCGCCGATAAACGAAATAATCGGGAAACGGTACTCAACGCTGGCTTCTAGGAAACTGCGGCCGGCTCCCATGTCGCCTTCGTCGTATCCGCGCACCGAGTTGGCGCCCCCCAAGGCAAAGGCTTCGTAGGGAGGCAAATCTCCGAATACGGTGCCGCCTCTAAAACTGAATGCCAGGGTTTGAGGGCCGGGGGTAAAGTTAGTGTACTTGACTGGTAGGTACAAGCTGTAGCTGGCCCGCAGGCGGTTTAACAGGATGCTGCCGGAACCTACAGGAATCGATTGTTCCATCCCAAACCGGAGCAGGGAACCGCTAGTGGGGCGGAGGGGGTCGTTGCGCCGATCGCGCACAACACCTGCTTGCAAAGTTGTCAAGTCATCCGAGCCCGAATCGCTAAAACTCAACAGGTTGCCGAGTTCGTCCTCGGACTCGCGCCTGCCTTTGCGATCGGTAATTGAGACTCGCTGGTACTGCAAGCCGACTGAAGCTGTCCACTCAGAATCCGCAAAAGGATTCCGATCCAGGGGACGGGTGAAATTGATACCGGCACCGGTGCGGACGACGCGGGGTCGATCGTCGTTGGGCAATCTAACTTCCCGTTCGCCACCGTCAAAAATCACGCTGATCGATCGTCTTCTAAACGCATTAATCGTATAAGAAGTCCGGTAAGGATCGCCCGCAATCCAGGGGTCGGTAAAACTCAGGTCAAACAGGGTTTGGCGTTCCCCGATTTGTACTTCAGCCCCCAATTTCTGGTTCCTACCTCTCAAGTTTTGCTGCTGGTAACTCAGCGTACCGAACAAACCCGTCGCGGAACTCAAACCCGCACCAGCCGCCAGAGAACCGGTATTTTTCTCAATGACGTTGACAATTACTCTTGCCTTGCGGGGGTCAGTCGTTCCCGGTTCCAAGGCAAGTCGCACGTCTTCAAAAATTCCCAAACCAAACACCCGTCTCAAATCCCTTTCCGCCTTAGTGCGGTTAAAGATGTCTCCGGGCTTGAGTTCTACTTCGCGGGTGATGACAAACTGACGGGTGTTGCCTCCGATCGGCTGACCCGTGGCATCTGTTGCCTCTCCCTCCTTGTTCAGGAAGCGGACATCAACGGATTCGATCTGGCCTTCTGCCACTACCAGGGTGACAGTGCCGTCGTCTGCTACTTGCGGGGCATCAGTGATTTGGCCCAAAACATAGCCGTTCTCTTGATACCACGCATTAATTTTTTTCACTCCCTCTTCAAAGCGGCGAAGGTTGAGAATTTTGCCGTATTGATCGCGGAAGCTTTCGTCAATTACGCTTTGGGGCAGCACTTGCTGACCGGTGATTGTCACTCCCCGCAGCACCGGATTTGGCTGCACAATAAAAGTTACCCGGACGCCCAACGGGGTGTCTTCCGGTACTGCCCGCACGTTTCTGAAAAAGCCTGTGGCAAAAATGGCGTTGATGTCTTGTTGCAGTTGGCTGCGGTTGGTCGTGCGTCCCGGTTGGGTGCTGATGACTCGGTAAATTTCGCTTTCCAGGTCGTCCGTCGCCCCGGTGACTGTCACTTCTGCAACTAGCACTTGCGGTTCTGCCGCCCCGGCGGGTGCGGGGGTTTGTCTCGGCTGCGGTGCTGGGCTAGGTGGCAATGGGGGAACGGTGTTAGCGGGCGGCCTGGTCGGGGCCGGTATTGTCGGAACTTGGGCGTTTTGAGCGATCGTCCCTGGTTCCTCTGGTTTCCCTAGCTCTGCTGCGATCCAGGCGGGCGTTACAGCCGATGCCTCGGGGGGGAGCGAACTGTCCTGTTGCGCGTCTGGCAGGGCGTTTTGGCTGCTAGAGGCGGGGGAGGGGTTGGATGCTAGCTCGGGTTTGAGTTGAACGATCAGAGGTGAAACCGGCGAAGGCGGTTCTGTGACTCGATCTGGGGGTTGGTCGTTGGGTTCTCCTCTGGCAGGGGCCTGAGCTATTTTTAGGGCTTCCCCTTTGCCGGTTTTAGCGGCTTTGCGGTTTTGAGGAGGGTTTTGGGTTAATTCTGGAATGGGGCGATCGGGTAATTCGATCGACGGGGCGGGCCGGGCGGCAGCCAAAGCTTCCTCTGCTGATTCAGAGTAGGATGTTTGGCCGGAAGCAGAATTTGATAACCCGAATGTTGCTGAGGCAGTAAAAACTGCCACCAATACAGCAGATAAACGCATTTTTGTTCACTTTTTTGGGCAATCCACACACCACATTAGTCATTAGTCATTAGTCATTAGTCATTAGTTATATAAGTCGGTGGAATTTCGCGCTGACCGCTAATTGATGACTGTTGACCGCTGATTGCTGACATCGAAAGCAGAAGGGTGACAAACTGTGCAATTCTAGCGCATTACCAAGGCCTCTAGACTTTCTGAGCGAGAACGCGTTGGAGAACTTGCTGGTAAGCGGTTTCTACCGATCCTAAGTCGCGGCGGAATCGGTCTTTGTCCATAACACGGGCGTCGGGGTCGGCTTCTGCGTTGTCCCAGAGGCGGCAGGTGTCGGGACTGATTTCGTCGGCGAGGATCAGATTTTGATGTTGGTCGATACCGAATTCTAGTTTGAAGTCTACCAGGGTGATGCCGCACTGGCTGAAAAATTCTTTGAGTATTTCGTTAATTTCGCGGGCGGCGATTTCTAGTTGGTCTATTTGTTCGGGGGTGGCTAGTTGCATTAGCAGCAGCCGGTCGCGGGTCAGCAGCGGGTCTCCCAAATCGTCGTTTTTGTAATAAAACTCCACCAGCGGCGGATGGACTATTGTGCCGAGAGCGAGTCCGGTTTGCTTGCACAGACTGCCGGCGGCAATGTTTCTGACTACGACTTCCAATGGCAAGATTTGGACGCGACAGACTCGCATTTCGTTGGGGGCCGGCGTGTCGATGAAGTGGGTGGGAATGCCTTTGGCTTCTAGCATCCGAAACAGGTGGGCGGATACGGCGCAGTTGATTTCGCCTTTGCCGACGATGCTGCCGCGTTTTTGGGCGTTAAAGGCTGTGGCGTCGTCTTTGAAGTGGGTCAGCAAAATTTCGTTGTCTTCGGTGGAGTAGAGGATTTTGGCTTTGCCTTCGTAGAGTTTGCGATCGGCTGACATGGCGATTAATAATAATGTAGATGAGTTTTAGATTTTACCGTAGCTCGATCGGGTGTTATTGGCGAGTTTTTGGATCTCCGCTGCACCGCTCATGCTCTGACCAAGAATTTCTTGATGGTACAAGCCCCCGGATTTATCCGTGGAATCAATCCCAAATCTCAAATCTCAAATCCTCAAGCCCCCGCATTTATCCGTCGGGTCCATCCCAAATCTCAAATCTCAAATCTAAAATCGAATGACGGGCAAGTACGCCTGCAGGTAGATACTGTCATCGACCCCGGCATAAATGATTCTTGACAAAGGACAATAGATATTAAACCTGCTGGGTTCGCGATCCGTGCTGAAAAAACCTCGCAAACGAGACGGGCGCTTAAAAAACATCTAGAAAATGGCTGATTTATGCAAGACAAAAAAATTCATATTCTCTTGGTAGAAGATGATGAGGTTGATGTGATGAACGTCCGGCGAGCTTTCAAAAAAAATAACATCGTCAACCCCCTCTACATTGCTGCCAATGGATTAGAAGCTCTAGCCATATTACGTGGAGAAGGAAAAATAGATCCTCCCATGCCTAAAGCGCGCCGGTTGATTTTGCTGGACTTGAATATGCCGAGAATGAGCGGGATCGAGTTTTTGCAACAATTGCGACTAGATGAATGTTTGAGGTCGATTCCGGTAATCGTCCTCACAACTTCTAATGAAGATAGAGATAAAGTAAAAGCTTATAATTTGAATGTAGCGGGCTATATTCTTAAACCTGTTACTTTTTCTAACTTTGTGGAAGTGATGGCTACCCTAAACAAATACTGGATGCTGAGCGAAATTCCCTAAAATAGGGAAATTTGAATATTTTTTTTCAAGGGGGATTTATGATTTTTCAGCGATGCAGTTGTTTGAATTCCTTTTTCTCGACAGCAGCTTTTTCGGAGTAATCCACAATTCGGTTTTTATGGACAAAATTCTCACAATTCTGATAGTTGATGACGATGCAGTAGATCGAATGGCGATCAAACGCTCGCTCAAGTCCGCTGGTGTTTCGGCAGAAGTTACTGAGGCAGAAGACTGCGCGGATGCCCTGGTCCAACTCTCGGTCAGCAAAAATTCTACGCAGGCTACCGCGAAACTCTCCCAACAAAATAAATCTCAACCTTTAAGCGAGCTTGAGGAGACAGAACAGGGGCTGCTATTAAATCAAATATTTGAGTGCAAATTTGACTGCGTATTCCTCGACTACGGATTGCCGGACGGAGACGGACTGAGTTTGGTAAAACATCTACGAGAAGCTGGACTGAAAGTTCCCTTAATTGTACTCACCGGTCAAGGCGACGAACAAATTGCTGTGGAATTGATGAAGGCAGGAGCTTCAGATTATATCGCTAAAAACAAGCTTTCTCCAGATAGTTTGTCACGCAGCTTATCCAATGCGATGCGCGTTTACCGTGCCGAATATCAGGCATTTCATACCAGTCAAAAGCTCAAGGAAAGTGAAGAACGATACAGGTTAGTTTTAGAGGGAGTGAACGACGGAATTTGGGATTGGGATTTAAGTAAAAATGAGGTTTATTGGAACGATCGCCTTTTGGAAATTATCGGTTTGTCGCGCAAGCAATTTGGCAGGACTATGGAAGCTCTATATAACCGCCTGCACCCCGATGACAAGGAGGGAATTGTCGCGGCGATCGCCGCTCACTTGGAACACGAAATAGACTACAATGTAGAATTTCGGCTGCTGCACTCGAACGGTGTTTACCGCTACTGCACTTCTCAGGGAAAAGCTCAGCGCAATTCCCAAGGAAAACCGCTGCGAATGGCCGGCATGATTAGCGATATTACTGAGCGGAAACAGGCGGAAGATGCTGTGGAAAGGGAACGGCAGCAACTGAGACAAATTATTACTTGCGTGCCTGTAGCAATGGCGATGTTCGATACACAAATGCGCTATATGGCTAACTCTAAAAAATGGGTTAGTCAATTTAATTTGGGCTTGCCGTCCCTGAATAATCTCAGCCATTACGAATTGTTTCCAGATACGCCGAATCGCTGGAAAGTAATGTACCAAGAAGTGCTCCAAGGCAAGGTAGTTTCTGTGAGCGAAGATGCTTGGGAACGAGCAGGCGGCTCTGTTATCTACCTGCGCTGGGCCGCTCACCCTTGGTACAATCCAGACGGTAAAGTAGGGGGAATTGTGATGGTTGCCGACAAGATTAATGAGTTGGTGGAAGCGCGGGAAACTGCCTTAGAAGCTAGTCGGGTGAAGTCGCAATTCTTGGCGAACATGAGTCACGAAATTCGCACTCCGATGAATGGGGTTTTGGCAATGGCTCAATTGATGCTGCGCGCTCCTCTGGAACAGAAACAGCGGGGCTGTGCTCAGACGATTTACCGCAGTGCTGAACATTTGCTAAATGTTATTAATGATATTCTCGATTTCTCTAAGATTGAAGCTGGAGAGATGCGGCTGGAAAAGGCTAATTTTGATTTGGATACTTGCGTTGAGTCGGTGATAGAAATCATAGCGCATTTGGCTGAAGAAAAAGGTCTTGAATTGAATATTTTAGTTGACAGTTCAGTGCCCAGAAAGTTGGTAGGCGACTCGGGCAGATTGAAGCAAGTTTTGCTGAATTTAACGGGTAATGCCATAAAGTTTACGGATCGCGGTCAAGTTTTAGTTCACGTAACGGTGAAACAAGGCAACCGACTGGCAGAGGGTAGACAAGGGGCAAGATTGCTATTTTCCGTCCGAGATACTGGCATTGGAATTTCGGCAGAAGGGCAAACAAAGTTGTTCCAATCTTTTTCTCAGGTAGACGATTCTCCTACTAGGCCTTACGGCGGGACGGGTTTGGGTTTGGCTATTTGTAAGCAGTTAGTGGAGATGATGGGAGGGGACATTGGAGTTCGCAGTTTGCTAGGCAGTGGTGCTACTTTTTGGTTTACTGTACCTTTGGAAAAACAGTTGCCAGTTGAGCCTCATGATCCCGAACTAGCGGGCAAGAAACTGTTAGTAGTCTCTGGAAGCGCTTTGAGAAGGGCAGCGGTGCGCTCGCTCGCTCAAAGTTGGGGTGCCCGCTGCGATGAGGCAGAAACTGCTGCTGAGGCTTGGAATTGGTTTCCAAATGCCCAGGGCGGGATTTCTCAGTATTCGGGAGAGGGGGGAAAAAGCTGGGATGTGGTGCTTGTGGACTTGCAAATGCCGGAGTTGGATGCGGAGGAATTTGCTAGGAAAGTGCGATCGACCTCGGCAGTTGGCTCGTTAATCGCCATGACTGCTTTGCGGGAACAGCCGAAGGCTGAATCGCTTTGCAGTCGAGGTTTTAACGGATATTTGATCGAGCCGGTGCGACCAAGCCGCCTGCTTGAGGCTTTGCAGGCGCCGGTGAAGGGAACGGGAGATTTTGGGAGAGTGGAGGGTGCTAATACTTACAAGTTGCCACCAGTTAATTCTCAATATGTTACTCCCAATTCGCTGTCATCGCTAAGGATTTTGGTGGCGGAAGACCACCCAATCAATCAACAAGTTCTTGTCGAACAGTTGGCAGTTTTAGGCTATCAAGCTGACTGCGTGGTCAACGGTCAAGAAGCGCTGGATTTGCTGGCAAAAAAAAGCTATGATTTAGTGCTGATGGACTGTCAAATGCCGGTACTTGATGGTTACAAAACGGCGCAAAAGTTGAGGCAAATTGAAGGAAGAGATCGGCATACTTTTGTGATGGCTTTAACGGCTCATGCTATGCCGGGGGAACGAGAAAAGTGTCTGGCAGCGGGGATGGATGATTATCTCAGTAAACCTGTAGATTTAGATGCTTTGGCGGCGGCTCTGAAAAAGTATGAAGCCCTAAATGTTCAGGGTGACAATAAGTATGGAGTTAAAAGTATAAATTCGGCAAATAAATCTCAATTAGCAACAAATTATACAGAAGTTATGGAAAAAGCGCAGGTTGTGGCTCTGCCGACACCAAGGGCGATCGCACATCAAACTTGGGAACATATAGACTACGACGGACTGTTCGACAAGAGCAGATTGGAGCAACTCGGACGAGTTAATATTAAATTGCCAGAGCGACTTTTGCAAGCTTTTGTGGCAGGCGCGCAAGCTGATGTAGCTGCTGCCAAAATAGCCGTAGAAGCTAAAGATTGGCAAGCTGTGGAATATCAAGCCCACCGTCTCAAAGGAACTTCTGCTAATGTGGGAGTTGCTCTGATGTCGGATTTGGCCGCACAATTGGAGCATCAAGCGCGAAGCTTTCAATCTGAATCACCAGATGTGGAATTGTTAAATATTGAGAGGGTGGAGAACATATTAGTAAGTTTGTTCAGTCATTTAGCCAGGGTTAAAAAATTTGTGGAAACACGAATGTTTGGTTAATATCTTACTCGATCATAGTTGCTCGTAGTCGGCAATTAAAATCGCCATTACAAAAACGAAGTTTCTCTCTAAGAGACTAAGAAATAGAGCGTTACGGTACGGAGTGTGCATCCTAACTAGAAAAAATCTAGGAAAATTTTGTTTCTTTCTTTAGTCACTCCGTGTTCTCTGCGTTCTCTGCGGTTAATTAAAAATAATAATTAATTTAGCTATGAATTACGATCCCAGTACAAACACTATTTTAAATAGCAATTCATTAAAAAATGATGAAAAAATGCTAACGCCTTTGAGGGTTTTTGCTCGGGAAGTTTTATTGTATGAAAACCAGGCTATCTCTGAGCAAGATTCTGTAAATGTTGTGCCGTACCCACAAGATGAAAACAATAATTTATGTGTTGACAATCTCCTAGCAAAAGTGGCTCGCTGCTGTCGCGAAAGCAAGGTGGGGAAAAAATTACCTACGGCTTTTTACGTTCACGTTTCGGCTTTGCAGACACTCAACCCTGTCATCGGAATCTACGAAAATTGTGCCAGACGCACTCTCGAAAATATTGATGAAGCAACTTTAGTGAAATTTTCACTCCATCAACCTAAAATATCTTATCTTTTTTACCCGGATTTCGATACAGATGCTCATCCTGCTTTGCAAACCAGCATCCAAATTAATCTAGCAACAGGGGAAGTGAAATATTTCGATTACAGCAACAGCGAAAATCCTCCTGTTTTGCACCGGAAGGAAACTTTTGTAGCTGCGGATTATCCCAATTACGAAAAGTTTGCGAGGCTGACTCGCTGCGAGGAAAAGTGGGGGCTGCTTGACAATACTAGCGTTATCGGCACTCGCGAGGGTTGGCTCAAATATTTGGGATATTGCGGTGTAGAAATCCAAGATCATACTGTTGTCGAGCGTTTGAAACAGGAGAATAGTGAGCTATCAATTCCTAAGATCGAGCGACACAAAGCTGCAATGGTACGCAGTTCGCTTTCTAAACCTCTGCGTCTGGTTTTAGAAGCTGATTTAGCGAGGGACGGCGCGACTTTTTTTGATTACGGTTGCGGTTTCGGTGGGGATGTTAAATATATTGCACAAGAGGGTTATGCTATTTCTGGTTGGGACCCATACTATCAGCCGGATACTCCGCGAATTTGTGCTGATATTGTGAATATTGGTTATGTGATTAATGTCATTGAATCTTTGGCGGAACGCCGAGAAGCGTTGCTGAATGCTTGGGAATTAACTAAGAATTTATTAGTTGTGGCGGCTCAGGTTTTGATTGATGATAGTGATCGAGGTCAAATTGCTTACGGGGATGGGGTGATTACTTCTCGGAATACTTTTCAGAAGTATTACGAACAAGAAGAGTTGAAGGTTTATATTGACCAAGTTTTGAATGTTGATGCGATTCCTGTGGCTTTGGGGATTTATTTTGTGTTTCGGGATGCTGCGGAGGGTGAAGGTTTTCGCGCTTCTCGGTTTCGATCGCACTTATCGACTCCCAGGGTGCGATCGCAAGTTAAGCGGTTTGAGGATTATGCGGAAATGTTGGCTCCTTTGATGGCTTTTGTGAGCGATCGAGGCCGGCTTCCTGTTAAAGGCGAACTAGCGGAAGAATCGGCGATTAAGGGGGAATTTCACAGTTTTAATCGCGCTTGGAGGGTGATTTTGCAAGCAACGGATGCGGATGATTGGGAGAGAATCGCCGACAAGCGCCGCCAGGATTTGCTGGTATATCTCGCTCTCAACGGTTTGGGCGAGCGGCCTTCGATGCGCCGACTCCCGGCTCAAATCCGCAACGACATCAAAGGTTTGTTTGACAATTATCAAAAAGCTTGCACTTTGGCTGATTTAATGCTATATAGTTTGGGAAAACCTGATATTGTGGCTGACTGTTGCGAAGATAGTGCGATCGGCTACAAACAGCCCGGTTCCCTTTCAGTTCACGTCTCTGCAGTAGAAGAACTAGACCCTTTGCTGCGTCTGTACGAAGGCTGCGCTAACCGCACAATTGGCAGGCTTGACGGCGCTACAATCATCAAATTTCACGCTCGCAAACCTCAAATTTCCTATTTATTTTATCCCGATTTTGACACTAACCCGCATCCAGCCCTTCACACTTCTATGCACATAGATTTGCGCGATCTTTCGGTCAGCTATCAAGACTTTTCTGATGTGTATAATCCGCCAATTTTAGTTAGAAAAGAAGCTTTTGTTACTGCTAGTTATCCCCATTACGACAAGTTTGCGAAACTAACCCGCCAAGAAGAAAAGTTAGGGATTCTAGATCGTGGCGTAGTTAAAAAGTATCGGGAATGGGTGAAGTGTTTGGAGGAAAACTGCGTTAAAATTAAGGATCATACGTTGTTTTGGCGAGCGAATGCTGACCCAGAAAGGTTGAAAATGCTGCAAAAAGCTGCGTCGGAACGTCAGCAGAAAAAGATTGAGTTGAATCCACGAAAGATTGAACAAACCGCAGAGGACGCAGAGGAGGGAAAAGAAGAGGGAGATGTTAGTGGCGAACCTAGTTGAAATTTGTTGGTGAGGCGTTTACAATTGAGGCTTTGGCAGTAGTTTGAAAACGATCGTTTTTTGTGAATAACGTATTGACATTGTAAATACATTTTACCTATACTAGGGAGCATGAATGTATACTTCGTGCTCAATGGCATTACCTTTGTATGGGACGAAGGAAAAGCGCGGATAAATCCCACGAATCATGATGGGGTTACTTTTCAACAAGCTACTGAATCCTTCTTTGACCCATTTCTAGTTGTCGTTGATGCCAGCCGCAATGAGGAAGCGCGTGATGCTGTGATTGGGCTAGATAGTCGGTGGAATCTACTGTATGTGGTTCACATTGAGCGTGAAGAAAATGTCATTCGGATTATTTCAGCACGTAAAGCAACTCGTCAGGAGAGGGCAGAGTATGAAGGTTGAAGCATTAAAGCAGCGATTAAACCGCAACCGTCCAATGACTAGCGTGACGATTCGTATGCCCGAAGATGTTGTGGAAGATTTAAAAAAAGTTGCACCATTGTTGGGTTTTTCGGGTTATCAGCCATTAATTCGTGCTTATATCGGTCAAGGTTTGCGCGTTGATTTAGAACGATTTGAGAGCGAGACAGTAACAGCATTAGTAGCAAGTTTGAAGCGTCGAGGTGTCAGCGATGCAGTGATTGATGAGGCATTAAAGGAAGTGGTTCATACTAAATCATGTTAATTGTATCTAGCCAGCAGTACAAAAAGGCGATCGATACCTGCACGCGAGGTCAAAAACCCGGTTTATGCCTCACTATCTCAAGGGTGAAACCGGGTTTTTTAGGTTGATAGTGCGTAAGTGTTGTTAAGCAAACTTAATCTTCAAATAATCATCCTCCATCTTCGCCCCCGAAGGTTGTAGCGCCGCTAAAGCTTGCGGCAACACCAAATTACGGCGATGATTCCCAATCCGAACATTCAACTCATCTCCCGTTTTGCTCAACTGGATCTGATCCTTAGCAATTCCCGGCAAATACAGTTCAAGACTATATTGATTGTTTTCCTGAACGATCTTAATCGTATTTTCTTTGTAATAAACTTGACTGGGGTCTTCGTCTTTGTAAAGCGTTTCTTTCAACCGTTCTAAAGCTGCCAAACCGCACATTTCTTCTGAATAAAGTGGCACCTCCTTAACTGGCAGCGGCATGAAATCTGAGTGAATTTCCTGACGGTACTGTTCCTGGCTTTCTTTCCAGCGTTTAAAAAATGGGTCAGTTACTTCTGCGGGAATAATCCGGTTAGCTACTACTAAATCTGTGGCTACATTGTACAAACTCAAATAGGCATGAGCGCGCAGAGATTCTTTAATTACCATTTTTTCGGGATTGGTAACTAACCTTACCGAAGTGACAGTATTGTCAGTTAAAACCTTTTCCAAAGCTTCGATTTGTTCGTAAAATTCGTAAGGTGCATCCATCACCTCTTTGTCCGGTAAAGAAAAACCCGCAATTGGTCTAAAAATAGGTTCAACTAAAGGTCTAAGGGCGGCTGATATGCCTTGCAGCGGCTTGTAAAATTTTCTCATGTACCAGCCGCCCACTTCCGGCAAACTTAGCAGTCTTAATGCTGTGCCAGTCGGAGCAGAATCGATAATTAAAACATCAAATTCGCCTTCGTCGTAATGCCGCTTCATCCGCACTAAACCGAAGATTTCATCCATTCCTGGCAAGATGGCTAATTCTTCAGCTTGCACCCCTTCGAGCCCCTGCGCTCGCAAGACTTGAGTAATGTAGCGCTTAACTGCTCCCCAATTGCCTTCTAATTCCCTGAGAGCGTCTAATTCTGCTCCCCACAAATTCGGTTTCACCAGCCGCGAATCGTGTCCGAGTTCCATGTCGAAGCTGTCGGCTAAGGAGTGAGCGGGATCTGTGCTCAGCACTAGGGTTTTGTATCCCAATTCGGCACATCGCAGCCCAGTAGCAGCGGCTACGGAGGTTTTGCCGACGCCGCCTTTTCCGGTCATTAATATTAAGCGCATTGATTGTTTAGCTCGCCTGAAAATTCTTTACTTCTTTATTGTAACGTTCTGTAACAGAGATTAATTTAGTGGGCGCTTAATTTTGGCGATCGCCCACCGCTGAACACAGCGCTTTTCCAGCAGTACACGAAATTGCTGCCATGTCAAGCTCAGTTAAAATTATTTATCTCCGATATCAATTGCAATAAATAAAAATCCATCAGCGTTCATCTGTATTTATCTGCTAACATCTGCGGTTAAAAAAGGGATCTCGCTCTTGAAACACCATTTTTTATTGCTAACCAACCTAAGAACAATTTTCAAACATTAGATTTTAGGGGAAATACAAGCTGTTTGAGCACATCCAACCGCGAACAGTTCCAGTAATCGATGTGAGAAACAATTAAACCGTCGCTGTTGATTTTGAGTTCGCTCCTACCGGCGATCGCCATTTTCGGTTTCCAAGGTAGCGGTGCGATCCAGCTCAGAGTCCAGCGAGTGTCTATAGTATCTCCCGACTGCGAAATCCCGTGCAAATCTAGATTTACATCCTGAAAAAAAGTCCCCATAAACCCGATCATTTTGCGGTAGCGATCGACTCCGGTAAATCGATTCACCGGATCTTCAAAATAAACATCTTTTGCATAGATGCTGTAAGTCTGATTATCGGGAAATCGTTGATAATCGTCTTTGAGAATTTCAATAATGTCCATTTCGAGCGATCGTTATTTTTATATTATTAGAATATAATTTTAACACAAGAAAGCGAAAATTCGCAATTCTCGTCCAAATTGTGATAATATATCGGGTTATTTCCTGCCTTGCCAACTTTCAACTTAACATCACAACTATGATTGACCTCTACACTTTTACCACACCGAACGGTCGCAAAGTCTCGATCATGCTCGAAGAAATAGGTTTACCCTACAACGTGCACGTCATCGACATCACAAAAAACGACCAATTTAGCCCAGAGTTCATCGCAATCAACCCCAACAGCAAAATTCCGGCGATAGTTGATCGAGATAACGGCATCACCGTCTTCGAGTCGGGCGCTATTCTAATCTATCTTGCTGAAAAAAGCGGTAAATTTCTGCCCACAGACAAACAAAAATACTTTCAAGTTATGCAGTGGCTGATGTTTCAAATGGCCAGCGTCGGCCCGATGTTTGGTCAGCTAAATCACTTCAAACGCTTTGCACCCGAACAAATTCCCTATGCGATTGGGCGCTACGAAAAAGAAACCTTGCGCCTCTACGGAGTATTAGACACTCAACTAGCAAAATATGAATATATCTGCGGCGACTATTCTATTGCCGACATTGCTACCTATCCCTGGGTTGCTATTTACGAATTTCAAGGATTAACCCTCGACAACCACCCCCACCTCAAACGTTGGGTAGAAACCTTGCAGAAACGTCCCGCAGTTGAGCGCGGAATGGCTGTTCCATCATTATAAACCCCCCATGTAAATTGTATTTTCGGGCGGGCTAGGAGCAACGGCCCACAAGCAAGTTGACTTTTGTGGAACTGGCTTCTAGCCCGTTCTTAATAAACAGCGGGCGGGCTAGGAGCAACGGCCTACAAAGCAAGTTTACTGGTTGTGGAACGGGCTTCTAGCCCGTTCAAAAAAAGCCCTCAAACTCAATCAGCGAAATGCTTAATAATCGCCTCAGCAAACTCCGAACACTTCAACTCAGGCACCGGCGGCTCCATCAACCTCGCCAAATCGTAAGTAACTTCACCATTAGAAATTGCCGCTCCCAAACCCTTCTTAATCAAGTCTGCTGCTTCCTGCCATCCCATGTATTCTAACATCATCACCCCGGACAAAATCAGGGAACCGGGATTGACTTTATCCAAACCAGCGTGTTTCGGTGCAGTGCCGTGAGTGGCCTCAAAAACTGCACATTCATCACCAATATTCGCACCAGGGCCCATACCCAATCCACCCACAATGGCGGCGGCCGCATCGGACAAATAATCCCCGTTTAGATTCATTGTCGCCAAAATCGAATACTCGGCCGGTCGGGTTTGAATTTGTTGGAAAATACTGTCAGCAATTCGGTCGTTGACCATGATTTTTTCTTTCCACTGGCCACTGCCGTGACTGTCCCAAATTGCAAACAGAACGTCGGCTACTTCTTGACGAATTTTGGCTTGTTTTTCTGGGGTCAAAGCATCGTATCCCGGATCTATTTGGCGAGCATTATCTTCTAAGCTAATGTCGGAATTTTTTTCTTTGTTGCCCAGAATCCAAGACTCTCTTTCAGTTACGCACTGTTGGCGAAATTCGGTGGTTGCTAATTCGTAACCCCAATCTCGGAAAGCTCCTTCAGTATATTTCATGATGTTGCCTTTGTGCACCAAAGTCACTTGCTGCTTATCTTTCGGCAACCGCAAAGCGTGGGTAATGGCACGCCGTACTAAACGCTGAGAACCTGTTTTGCTAATGGGTTTAATTCCGATGCCAGAATCGAGGCGAATTTGTTTTTTGCCATGTTCTGGTGTTGCTGGAATTAACTCATTATTGAGGAATTCAATCAATTTTTTGCCGATTTCGCTGCCTTTTGCCCATTCAATTCCGAGGTAAATATCTTCTGTATTTTCCCGGTAAATAATTACGTCTAGGAGCTCAGGAGTTTTGTGTAGCGATGGTGTTCCAGCATAATATTTGCAGGGTCGCACGCAGGCGTAAAGGTCAAAAATTTGCCGCAAAGCTACGTTTAGCGATCGAATGCCGCCCCCGATTGGGGTTGTCAGTGGCCCTTTGATGGCGACTCCGTATTCTTTGATGGCGTCTAAGGAATCCTGGGGCAGATATTGGTAAGTACCGTAGACATCGCAGGCTTCGTCGCCTACATAGATTTTAAACCAGTTGATTTTTCGATCGCCACCGTAAGCCTTTTCTACCGCAGCATCCATGACTTTCTGGGATGCAGGCCACAAGTCAACGCCGGTACCGTCGCCGCGAATGAAGGGAATAATCGGGTCATTGGGGACGATCGGCGAACCGTCTTTGAAAGTAATTTTAGAACCTGTTGTTGGGGCTACAATTTTTTCGTACATATCTTAACAGCGCGGATAGGAATGTTCCCTATTTTGCCACGATTGTCTGCCTAAACCTCAATCAATCCTAAATATTTGTATAAATTTTTGATAACTTGATTTTTAACCGCAGATAATAGCAGATAGACGCAGATAAACGCAGATGTTTTTGGGGATGTCTGCATTTATCTAGGATTTTATTCTTTTTGCATATTCTTCTTCACTATCCATAAAATACACCAGATGACTATAATCACCACAACTATTTTGGAAACCGGGCCGAGATAATCCTCTACAAGTGTATAATTTTCCCCGAGTTTATATCCGGCAAAAGTCAGAAAAGTTACCCATAAAAGAGTGCCGCCTGTTGAGTAGATTAAAAAAGGAATTAAAGGCATATTATTGATGCCAGCGGGCAGAGAAATTAGGGTACGAACTCCCGGTACGAGGCGACACAAAAACACGGCTTTGTTGCCGTGTCTGTTAAACCATCTATTTGCTTTGTCAATATCGGCGCCCGATACTGTGATCCACTTGCCGTATTTGTCGGCTAAATTCCTCAAGCGTTCTTCGCTCAATAATTTACCAGCATAGTACCAGGGAAGCGCCCCCAGAACTGTACCGATTACTCCTGCTGCGATCGCCGGTGAAAACTCCATTCTGTTCTGGAATACCGTAAATCCTGCCAGTGGCATAATCAATTCTGAGGGTATGGGGGGGAAAAGATTTTCTAAAAACATCAACAGCCCTATTCCGAGATAGCCCATCGACTGCATTGTGTTAGTTATCCATTCAACCATTTTGATTCACTAATTTGGTAAGAAGAAGTCAGTAGTCATTAGTCATTAGTCATTGTTCATCCCCTGGCTGTGCCTGGGAACACATATCTAGAGGCTCTGCCTCGACTCCCCTTGAGGGAGGCAGAGCCTCCTTGTATCCATTCCCAGGCCGAGCCCGGGAACGAGAATACTATGATTAAGTGCCCGAAGTCCAAGAGTTTGTGTACTCAATTTGTTCGGCAGTCAAAGTATCAATGTGAATACCCATTGCTTCCAATTTGAGACGGGCAATTTCTTTGTCAACTTCCACGGGAATTGAGTGAATACCAGGCTCTAGTTTGCCTTTGTTCGTAACTAGATATTCGCAGGCTAAAGCTTGGTTAGCAAAGCTCATATCCATCACGGCACTGGGGTGTCCTTCGGCTGCTGCCAAGTTGATCAAACGACCTTCGCCCAACACAATAACCGACTTGCCATTATTGAGGTGATATTCTTGAGTGAAAGACCGGACTGTTTTCACGTCGGTGCTTTTTGCACCGAGGGATTTGAGGTCAATTTCAATGTCGAAGTGACCGGAATTGCAAACAATTGCGCCGTCTTTCATTGTCTCGAAATGTTCGGCACGAATGACGTGTTTGTTGCCGGTAACAGTAATGAATATATCTCCGACTGTTGCTGCTTCGTCCATCGGCATGACGCGGAAACCGTCCATCACTGCTTCGATCGCCCGAATCGGATCGATTTCGGTGACAATTACGTTAGCACCCATACCACGGGCGCGCAGTGCCGTGCCTTTGCCGCACCAACCGTAACCTGCAACCACAATATTTTTACCGGCTAACAAAATATTGGTAGCGCGGATAATGCCGTCTAGGGTAGATTGACCGGTACCGTAGCGGTTGTCGAAGAAGTGCTTGGTGTCGGCGTCGTTGACGTTCATTGCGGGGAAAGTCAGCACGCCGTCTTTCAACATGGCCCGCAGGCGCACGATGCCGGTGGTAGTTTCTTCGGTAGTTCCGATCAAGTCGGAAATTTGGTTCGGGCGGTGTTGGATCAGTGCCGCTACCACGTCGCTGCCGTCGTCGATGATAATATTGGGGCGGTGGTCTAGGGCTGTGTAGACGTGACGTTCGTAGGTAGCCGCATCTTCTCCTTTGAGGGCGAAGACGGAAATGCCGTAGTCTTGAACTAAGCAAGCCGCTACGTCATCTTGAGTGCTCAAGGGGTTGCTGGCGATCAGTACGGCGTCGCCACCGCCGAGTTTGATGGCGATTGCCAAATGAGCGGTTTCTGTGGTTACGTGGCAGCAAGCAGCCAAGCGAATGCCAGCGAAAGGCTTTTCTTTAGCGAAGCGTTCTTGAATTTGCCGCAAAACGGGCATTTCCCGACCGGCCCACTCGATGCGTTGCTTTCCCAAGGGGGCGAGGGACAAGTCTTTGACTTCGTGTTTAATCTTGACGGATGTAGCAACCATGTATGTTATTTCTCAGAAATCATCAAACTTTGTTAGTTTTAGCAGATTAACCCATCGGGGGGCAAGTGCTGTGATTTTACTCGATCGGGGTCGGCGCTGCTAATCTTAAATTTTGATTGTGTTTTAATGATTAGCGAGCTAGTCGATGGAGTCACCCGCACAGTGAGAGTCAAACATTCTTGTCGGGCGATCGAGCTCAATCTTTTGTGTTAGCGTGGCATTCTTGAATTATTTGACACTCTCACTTGGGTGGCTGGCAGTTTGAGGGCCTGCGTGATTGCGTTCCCAGCTTGGCAGCCTGCAGATATCATCAGTTGGTTAGGACTTGGTTCAGTAGGGATTAGTTTCCCGTTCCCAGACATCTTCAAATACTTTTTAGCGGAAATATTGTTGCTGTGGCACGAACCGTTTCAATTGGGCGATCGGATAATTGTAGAAGGCTTTGAAGGTACTCTTGAAAAGATTTTGCGGCGTTCAACTGGCTCTCCTGAACTTATGGTTACAAGTTTATCTAATCAAAAAAGCAAGCTACGCGATTCCTAAAATTATTAAAATTAGAAAAACCATACCCTTGCCCCATTATCAACTTAATCCGATTGTTGATTCCTTCCATGACTCCACTTGTGGTGCGATCAAGACAGTAGTTGCAAATACCCTCAAAATAATTCTCAATTGTTGATGCAGATTCTCTAAAAAATACTTGTGCATGATTTGGAATTATGTCAATTTTATAGTGACTAATTAGGGCTTGCTGAATAATCCATTGCTTTCCCAATAACAGGAGCGATCGATATATTCAAGCTCGATTTAATATAAGTCTTTTATGTATTAATCCACTCCTATTAGAAGGGAAGATTATCATCGCTTCCAAAACAGGTGTTCTTTTTCCAAACAGACATAAAAACACACAAAAAAACCGGCGCCACAGGTAGAAAGATTCATTACCAAAAAAGTAATTGCAATAACGCTACCAGATGTATTATCAAGTTTAGCCATCACTCGATTCAGACCGAATCTTCGTTTACCTTGTCCGAATTTTCCCTCAATCGCGTTGCGAATTCTCTCATCCTCCAATGCTTGCCTCTTTTTTTCTTTACTCACATTTGCTGGAGGTCTTCCTAAAGGATGGCCACTGATTCTAATTCCTCTTTCTTTAGACCAAGCTCGGTTTTCTCGATTTCGATAAATTCGATCTGCATGAACTGACTCTGGATAATATCCTGTGATCCTATGATATGCTTCTAAAGAGTGCTTTTAAGTCCCCAGATTCGTTAAAGTTATCCCAGCTCATCCGGTCTAAGAATACATACCCTTCAAAGCAACTGGCTGATAGTTTGGCTCGCCTCTCTACGCTTTTTCCGGCTTTTCCTCTGACTATTGGGCGAATGTGGGGCTGACTTAAACTTACTATTATATCCTCAATACTCTGTTTATTGTTGTCAAATAACCATAGCTGTTGACGATAGACTTCCGTGAGGACTAGGAAGGTTTTATATTGCTTTTTATTCAAACTTTCTAGGGTCGCACCTGACTCGATTAGCTGTTCAATATGAGCGAGATTTCTTTTGATGTATTGGAGTTATTTCTTAAGGCTTCGTCTTATTTTATTGCGGGTTAATCGTCTTTTTTTCGCTACTGCTAAGTAGTTTTTTTTGGCAATATTACAGTAGGTTCTTGTTTTTTTATTGGTTTGATATTTGAGTTATTTATACAGGATACCTATAATTTTGTCGGTATGAAATCTGGTTCCGTTTAATAGTCCTAAGTCGGTAGGATAACTAATGTCGGCTGGGGCCGAGGGAGCATCTATAGCATTTCTTAGAAAGATGAGGTATAATATAACTGACTTAAACGGAGTGAAAAATATAGAACTTCAAAATGTTATACAGTTCTAATTAAATGGGGCGCTCTTCGAGCAGTAGTCGCTCGACCCGCAGTCACTAGAATGACAACTATCTCAAATTTTAGCAAGGATCACGCATTAGTAAAAATGAAAAGTTATTCTCTTGATTTTAGACAAAAAATTATGGATGTGTACCATAATGAACCGCTGTCACAAAGAGCAATAGCTAAGCGTTTTTGTGGAGCCTCAGAGTTTTGTCCAAAAATGGGTTAAACAGTATCGTGACACCCAAAACATTGCTCCTCGCACTGAGCGATGTGGAGTCAAATTAAAACTGAATGCAGAACAACTGCTAATTGTAGCGGAATTGATTGAAGCAAACAATGATGCAACTCTCGAAGAACTCCGTTATTTACTGTACCAAAAAATTGGTTTTACCATCAGCGTAGCAACGATGGGAAGAATGGCAAAACTCTTAAACATGACTTTGAAAAAAAACTCTTTTCCCGTCAGACAAAGGCACTGACAGGGTTCAGAACCTGCGATACGAGTTCTGGCAAAAAATTAGAGAAGTTTGTTTGAACGACTTAATATTCATTGATGAATGTGGAGTAAACTGGGCAATGGTTAGGTTATATGCTCGATCTCTAAAAGGTTCAAGAGCTCTCGTGATCACAACCGAATAAACGCCGAAGAAATGTCTCAATAATTGGAGCTATATCGGTCAAAGAAGTCCTAACATGAGTTAATTTAATAGGTACAACTGATGGAATTACATTTGAGGCTTTTATTATCAGAAAATTAGTGCCAAAGTTATGGAAAGGTGCTTGTGTAGTGCTGGATAATTGTACTATTCATACCGGAGAAGAAGTAGAAAAAGCCATTAAAGAGAAAGAGGCAAAATTAATATACCTGTCGCCCTATTCGCCCGATTTCTCACAAGCGTGAAAATTTATGGTCAAAACTTAAAAATATTCTCCGTTCTATCAAGACGCCTAATTATCAAGAGTTAGCAAAAGCCCGGACGGGGTGACAACAAGAGTCAAAACCACGATAGAATCAAGGACATAGCCTTCAAAGCCCTTGGCAAAAATGGCAGCTTGTAACACAACCTTCAATTCCGGGATGCCGTTCACAAGGCAGCAAAAACTCTGCTAAACCAAGGGTGGGGGTTTTTCGTTTGGGAATACAATCTGTTATGCGGATAAAAGGACTTGAACCTTCACTCCTCTCGGAACCAGAACCTAAATCTGGCGCGTCTGCCAATTCCGCCATATCCGCATTTTGACATTTTAATACTATAGCACACAACAGAGCGATCGGTCAATCGATTTTAGATTTTAGATTTTAGATTTTAGATAAAACACAGCGACCCACTGATAAATCCGCAGGCGGATGACCAAATTGCTCGATCGCCCAACATCGAGAAACCCGGTCATTTTGGCACACCGGGTTCAATCATGAGTTATCGCCACAGCAATTTTCCGTATGTTTTACTCCTCGCTTACTTTTGACCCAGCGCCTTCCAGGTTGTTTCGTCAACCATGCCGTCAACCGTCAAACCCTTAAATTTCTGAAAGTTCTTGACAGCCGTAGCAGTGCGAGCGCCAAAAATGCCGTCGATCGGGCCCGGATCGTAACCCTGCATTTCCAAACGCACCTGTAGCGTCTTCACCTTGGAACCGACAGTGCCTTTATTTAGAAGAGCTGGAGGATTGCCGGCAACAGCAGCATTGCTCAGAATTGGAGCATTGTTCTGCACAGTTTCAGGAGCAGGCGCCGGATCTGCTGCTAAAGCTGTCCAAGTTTCTTTGTCCACAATGCCGTCTGAGTTCAAACCCTTAGACTGCTGAAAGGCACGAACCGCCGATGTAGTGCGAGAGCCATAGGAACCGTCGATCGTCCCCACCTTGAAACTGTGCACCTGCAACCGTTGCTGTATGGCGGCAACTTCTGGCCCGTCAGCTCCCGCCGAGATAGTTTTTTCCTTTCTGACTGGCGCCTGCTCGCCCGCGTAAAAAGGCTTGTTAAACATATCTGCTTCGGACTTTCCATCGGGCGATGCTGACGCACCCGGATCGGCGGGAGCCGTAAAGTCTCTGCGGTACTGTTCCTGCACCAAGGGCTCGGAGTCAAAAGCAGCAATTGCCTTTCGGGTTAAGCCGGGAGCGAGCAGAGCGATCAAGCTGAAAATCGTAACAGTAGTCACACGCATAAATTTCATCCTGTTAGTAAGGTTTGACAAGGTTTCCCTGTTTTCAAGTTTCTAAATCTAATTGTATTACCCGGACAGCTTTCTGAGACATATAGCAAAAGCAAGAAGGAAGAATGCCCTTCTACTTCGCTATCGGGTAAGAAGAAGTTCGAGGGAAGGGGTAATAGACCGCATTGGTTTGAGCCATTCAGAAAGTTCTAAGCGTCTGGCGCGGTTGCTATATCTGCCCCGGTCTCTAGAATTTCAGCACTCGGGACACCAGCACTCACAACTTACCTGTTAGAAGTAGGGGCCGGTTCGCACTATTCCTAATAAACCCACTTGATTCCGAAATGTTTCGTTACCAAAGCTCATATTTTCGTATAAACCACGTCTTTTAGCCTCAGTCTTATGGTACAAAACCTGCCGTCATTCACAAATCTTTACAGGCGAATTTTCTACAGAGTTGATCTATGAAAAACGAAGTTTTTTCCTTCAATCTCCCCGTAATATCAATTTCGGTTGTATGGGAATTATTAAACCCCTCTTGACGCAGAGGATACAGAGAAAGGGAAGAGAGAGATGAATAATGGCGATACCAACGGATTTGAGATAAAAAGCAAAACTCGCGACTTATCGACTTGCGTGTTCTGCCAATAAAGCCTTTGCTCTTGGCTTGTAAATGAGATAAAACAGCGATTCTATGTAGCGGAGCATATCTTCGCGGTTTTCCTTGGACGAGTAGTTCCAGAAACCGTAAGTCCGCGCCAGCGTCAGCAGCTTGGTAGTGTGAATTTTCCAGGTATACGTGCTGTAAACTCGGTCAATTCCTCGCGTTGAAATTTCATACCAATAGTTGGGATTGTGTTCGCATTTCGATAAAAAATCGAGAATTCTTTGGGCAGTCTCCTGGTGGTTGGTCGGGTTGATATAAAACCCATTTACGCCATCTTGAATGATTTCCAGCGGGCCGCCAAACTGCGTCCCGAAAGTAGGAATACCGGTAATCATTGCTTCGAGAATAGTCAATCCGAAAGCTTCAAATAATGCTGGCTGAACAAATATACCTTGGGTGTCGGCGATTACCCGGTAGATTTCGCCAGACAGGCTTTTGGAAAGCCTCACTCCCAACCAGCGAATTTTACCGTGAAGGTTGTATTGGTCGATAATTGCGTAGAGCTTTTTAATTTCTTCTGCTTCTTCGTAATCGTCGGTTTCTTCGACCCGTAGTTTGCCAGCTACTAGAATTAAGTTGCATTTTTCTTGCAATTCCTGGCTTTTTCCGAACAATTCTGCTAAGCCTGTCAGGTTTTTAATGCGATCGAGCCGGGCCATCGAAAATAAAGGGCGCTTGTGCGGATCGTCGAGTTTTCCAAAGACTTGTTCGGGGTCTTCTAGAGTAAACAGCATTTCGTTGAGCCGATCGCGATCGCCTTGCACCCGGTCTTCTATCCGCGTGTAAGGAAAGTACACACTTTCGTTAACTCCCGGCGGCACGACGTTGAATTTAGGGCTGAACAGTTCAATCCCGTTCACAACGTGGTACAAATCCGGCATGGTAAAACGCTTGTAAGATTCGTACTGACCAACACTATCGGGTTGGCCCACAATCTCTTGATAGGTGCTGCTGACAATACAATTAGCTGCATTCATGGCAATTATATCGGCCGTAAATTGCAGCGAAAAATGGTATTTTTCCTCGGATTCTTGCCAGTAAAGATTGCTGAGCAAATATTTAGATTTTTCTAGCGCATGGGCAATATTGCACTGAGTAACTTTGAGTTTTCTAGATAGCAAAAACGCTACCAAGTTGCCGTCTGAATAGTTGCCGACAATTAAATCTGGCTTGCCCTGAAACTCAGCCCACAGTTCTTTTTCTGCATCGATCGCGTAAGTTTCCAAATAAGGCCAAATCTCGAACCTCGAAATCCAATTTTGAGTCAGTTTGGGATTGAACTCCCGGAAGGGAACCCGCAAAATCCAAGCATTTTCTGTGCCGTGAACTTTTTCTAAACGTTTGTTGCAGCGCGTGCCGTCGCTGTTAGGAATTAACCGGGTGAGAATAATTACTTTAGGTTTGACGCCTAAACTATCGAGGCCGGCAAGATGAATATCTTCTTGCAGTTGTTTCTCTAAACTCTTGGCTTGATCGAGGACATAAACTACCTGACCTCCCGTATCCGGTCGCCCCAAAACTCCTTCTTGGCCGAACCAGCCGTGAGGAGAAACTAGGACGATGTTGAAAATCATCGGGATGCGAGAAATAAATGCTTCTAGGGTTTGCGGATCGGGGGCATCAATTAATTCGTCAAGAAGTCCTAGGGTTTCATGCACGCGGGCGGCGGTATTTCCCCAACCTGCCTCGAAACCCATCATTTGCAAAACCCGTCGAAATCTCTCGTAGGATTCTTCTTCAGAAAGTTCGCTAACAAAGGTGAGGGCTTTTTTGACTTGTTTTGAAAGTTGTTCTTGGGATTTTATGTGATCGTTAATTAGTAATTGTACGCCGTTGTAGCGGTGAATCCGCAAGAAATTAAATAGAGTTTCCTGCCACTGTCTGGCGTCTTGAAATAGTTTGCTGGACAGGTATCGGTTGAGGAATTGCACTCCTTTGCCGATGTTTTTGGGGTCGCGAATTGTGGGGGAATAATCGTAAAAAGGCCCGAAATCTAGTTCGAGAATGTCGCCTTCGTGGGGGTGAAAGTGGTTGACGAACCGATCGCGCACATCGAGCAAGTCTTGCACTGTCATCTGCTCAACAGTCAAGTCGTCTGCAACTCGCACTATTTCCATTGTAGCAATTTTTGGTCGCAGCAGGACGCAAAGGCTGCCATCTTCGAGGATAATTTCCTGAAGGTAGTAAATTAATTTGCTTAAATGAGAAGATTGATGGAACTCTTCAGGCTTTTCGTATTTGGTGCAGTAGGCGGCAAAAGCGTTAACTATGTCGTTTCGCAGTAAATATTTGTTTCCCAAAGCGTGCAAATCGCTCACAAACTGACGCAAGTCGGTTTTTTCGTCGCTGGCGATAACAGCCTGAAAGAGTTCCGACATACATACTCCCTTATTTAGAATTTTTGATTTTCATTGTAAAACTGGGCGATACTTTGTGAGTATCGCCCTTTATTTTTAGGGGGCTACTTTTTTTAATGCCATTTTAAAATCTGCAAAGTGAAGTTGCTATCCCTCAAATGACATAAAATTCCCCGTATTTGTGGCGAATGTAGCGGATAAAGGGATCGATAGTTAAAGGTGAACCTGTAACGCGATCGATCAATTCGACAGCGGTGTATTTGCGGCCGTGCTGGTAGATGTTTTGTTTTAGCCAGTTGTGGAGTACGGTAAAATTGCCCCGTTCTATTTCTACCGGAATTTCAGGATTGATTTTTACTGCTGTTTCGTAGAATTGGGCGCTCATCAAGTTGCCGAGGGTGTAACCTTGGAACATTCCGCCGATCGTACCAACATACCAGTGAACATCTTGCATCGCGCCTTCGCTATCGGTGGCGGGGACAACGCCGAGGTCGGTTTTATAGCGTTCGTTCCAGGCTTCGGGGAGGTCTCGCACTGCTAGTTTTCCCTCTACCATTGCCAATTCTAGGTCAAAGCGGATGGCGACGTGGAGGTTGTAGGTTACTTCGTCGGCGTCGGTGCGGATGAGCGATCGTGAGACTTTGTTAATTGCCCGGTAAAATGCGTCAGTGGATACGTGTCCCAACTGTCGCAAAAATACGCCTTGGAGTTGCGGATAGAAACATTCCCAAAAACCGCGGCTGCGCCCCACCAAATTTTCCCAAAGTCGCGATTGACTTTCGTGGACGCCGGAGGAAATGCCGCCTGCCAGAAGCGTGCCTTCAAATTCCGGGGAATTTCCGAGTTCGTAGAGGGCGTGCCCGGCTTCGTGGATGCTGCTGAAGAGTGCTTGATCCAAGTGGTCTTCATAGACGCGGGTGGTAATTCGTACGTCGTCTATGGAGAAGTTGGTCATGAACGGGTGCAGGGTGGTGTCTTGCCGTCCCCGTTGGAAGTCGTACCCCATGCGTTCTACGACTTTACGGGTGAATTCTAGTTGCTGGGATTCTGGGAAGTCTTGGTGCAAGCAGGAGTCGTCGGCGGGAGGTTGCGAGGTGATGGCTTCGACTATCGGCACTAATTCTTCACGCAGTTTGGCGAAAAGCGGGCGCAGCAGAGATACTTTCATGCCGTAGTCGCTACGATCGATCAAAGGATCGGCAATGTGTTCGTAGCCGGGGAAAAAGTCGGCGTATTGCCTGCTTAATTCTAGGGTTTTTTCTAGATACGGCTCGACCGCTGCGAAATTGTTGGCTGCCCTGGCTGCGGCCCAAGCTTCGTAGCTGTCGGCTTGGTGGCGGCAGAGTGCGGACATGAAGGTTGCGGGGACTCTGGATGCGCGATCGTAGTCTCTGCGGGCTATGCGGATCAGGCTGGCTGCGGTGGAGTCGTAGGGGAGGGTTTGTTCGTAGAAACGCAAGTCTTCTAGGAGTTCACCTATTTTGGGGTCGGTAAATTTTTCGTGGGATATTTGTTTGAGAGTAGCCAACTGGCGGCCTCTGGCATTTGCACCTTTGGCGGGCATATAAGTTGATTGATCCCAATGCAGCAGCGACGAGGCTGATTCGATATCGTTAACTTCTCTGAGGTGGGCTGCCAGTTGAGCGAATTTTGCTTGAGTTTTGTCTAGGGTTTGCATGATTGGGGGTTTATGGTGCTGTTTTGCCTACAAAGGTTGCAGTGCGGCATCCGTCTCCATCAATCATTGCTACCCTGAAATCAAGCTAAAAACCGCACTTCTTCCCGTATTGTACGCAATTTAGAGTCATTTTTGCACAATTTCCGGTATTTATGCGGATTGAGTTCGATCGCCTTGGACAAGTTTTCGATCGCCAGCCGGATGCTTGTAGCTACAAGTTCGGGGCTGTTTGTGAGTTCGCCTGTTTGTTTTTCCAGGGCGTACACGCAAGCTTTTTGATAGTACAGGTTGGGATCGTCGGGTGTGAGTGCGATGATTTTATCGTAGGAGGCGATCGCTTCGGTAAATCGTTGAATTTTTTTGAGGGCGACGGCGCGGTTGTACCAGGCTTCGGTGTTGTCTGGCTGCAACTCTAGGGTTTTGTCCCAAGAGGCTATTGCTTCTTCCAAGCGTTGTAAGTTTGCGAAGGCTAAGCCGCGGTTATAAAAGGTTTCGCTGTCGTTTGGGTTGAGTGCGAGGGCTTTGTCCCAGGATGCGATCGCTGATTCAAATTGTCCCATTTGGGCGATCGCCTTGCCGCGTTTGTTCCAGGCTTCGGCGGAATTCGGCCGCAGTTGCAGGGTTTTGTCGTAGGAGGCGACGGCTTCCGGGTAGAGTTTTTCATCGGCTAGGGCTAAACCGCGGTTGTACCAAGCTTGATGCAAATTTGGTTTGAGTTCGATCGCTTTGTCGTAGGAGGCGATCGCGGCTGTATTTTCGTCGGATTTTCTCAGGGCAAATGCTTTGTTGTACCAAGCTTCGCAGTAGTCTGGTTTGATTGCTATAGCTTTCTCGTAGGATGCGATCGCTTCTGATAATTTCTCTAAGCTGACGAGGGTGTTGCCGCGGTTCGTCCAAGCTTCGGGGTAGCTGGGGTTGAGTTCGATCGCCTTTTCGTAGGATGCGATCGCTTCTGAGAGTCTATTGAGCTTCCGCAAAACGTTGGCGCGGTTATACCACGCTTCGGGATTGTTTGGTTTGATTTGTAGGGATTTGTTGTAGGCTGCGATCGCTTCTTCTAGCTGGCCCATTTTTTTGAGGGCTACGCCTTGGTTGTACCAGGCTTCATAAAATTTTGGTTCAAGTTCGATCGCTTCTTCCCAAGATTCGATCGCTGCTTGGAATCGTCCCATTGCTTCTAGGGCGTTGCCGCGATCGTAAAATGTTTGAGCCTTTTGGGTGTTGACTGCTATGGATTTTTCCCCTGAGTCGATCGGCTTTTCTATGCTGGCTAATTTTTGCAAGGGGTTTCACCTCTTTATTTTCTGTCTAATTGATTCTTTTCTTTTTTATATGCGATCTTTTTCGCCTGTGAGTGCTTTCGATCGATATTATTTGGTTATTTAGGGCAATTTTACAGGAATTTGGGGACTTTTTCAATTTTTTTCATTATAATTCTAGAGCTTGGATTTGTAGGTATTGTAAAACTTCATTGAGTTTATAACAATACTTCGGACAGTTTTTTAACGGCCCTGTAAGCCGAGGGCGAGGAAGCCCTGCCATTTTTTACGCATTTTCTGAAACTTAGCGCTGAACTTAAACCTTGCAAAAATAGTCCAGCATATAGCCAGCAATGGTTTCGGACACTCAACTATATCTAAAACTGTCCGAAGTATTGTATAAGCAATTATAAACAATAATGGTATTCTATTGTTGTGAGTGTTGAACAAGGAATACGCATAGCCCAAAAAACGCAAGTCTCAAATGCAACTAACAGAGAGGCACATCATTAAATCAACGTCACACCGTTTCGCCCAAATAGACGAACTAGCTTTCAAGTCCAAAAACCTCTACAATGCCGCCAATTACGTCATTCGTCAAAGCTTTATTTATGGATGGGGTTATGTCAGTTATAACGAAATGAACCGATTGATGAAGTCTCATGAAGCATACAAGGCTTTGCCTGCTAAAGTAAGTCAGCAAATCTTGATGGTGCTAGACAAGAATTGGAAAGCGTTTTTTGAAGCCGTTAAAGCTTACAAAGCTGACTCTTCAAGATTCACGGGTAGCCCAAAATTGCCAAAGTACAAAGATAAGACTAAAGGGCGAAACATTCTCGTCTACACGATTCAAGCAATTAGCAGTAAACAGTTGAAGAAAGGAATCATTCAACTTTCGGGTACTGAACTTTTAATCAAAACCAAAGTCGCTCCCGATAAGATTTGCCAAGTTAGGCTGGTTCCGAAATGTGATTCCTATGTAATTGAGGTAATTTATGATGAACCGGAGTCCACCCTTGGCAACGCTAATTCTGTAGCTAGTATTGATTTAGGACTGGATAATTTAGTGGCGTTAACTTCAAATCAACCGGGATTTATCCCTTTGTTGATTAACGGGCGACCATTGAAATCGATCAACCAGTTCTACAACAAGCGGAAAGCACGATTGCAATCCCAGTTAAAAGGAAGTCGAAAAACTTCGCCTCGCATTCAGCGCTTAACCCGCTGTCGCCACCAAAAAGTTGATAATTATTTGCATCATGCTAGCCGTCTAATTATTAACCTTTTGCTCACCAAGCAGATTGGGACGCTAGTAATTGGCAAGAACGCGCAGTGGAAAACAGAAATTGATCTAGGGAAGCAAACCAACCAAAACTTTGTTAGTATTCCTCACTCTCGATTAATTGAAATGTTGGAGTACAAAGCTCGGTTGGCGGGAATCAATGTAATTGTGCAGGAAGAATCCTACACATCTCGCTCCAGTTTTTTAGGTTTAGACCCAATTCCTGTTTATGGAAAAACCGAAAAAGAGCCTGTGTTTACTGGTAAGCGAATTAAGCGGGGTTTGTACAAAACATCGGTTGGTCAGCTAATTAATTCCGATGTGAATGCAGCGTACAATATCCTCAGAAAAGCAATCCCAAATGCCTTCAGCGATGGGATAGGGAGCTGCGTAGTTCAGCCGAGGCGGGTTAATCCGCTCAAAGTAAAAGTGAAGGGGGAGGGACTTGAAGCCTCCCATGCCTATAAATGACTATACTTTTACCAGCTATAGATTAATACTATTTTTTTATATGACTGCGTAGAAAAGATGAAAGGGCGATCGGGCTGACAGGATTACCTTAAAACCACAAACAACCGCGATCGCCAGAAACCCGATTTCTCAAACAAACCAGGTTTCTTAGCATTTATTCGTTAAATGCTATCTGGATCGATGTTCAATTCGCGCAGTTTAGCAGCTAAACGTTGAGCTCTTTGGTCTGCTTGTTGGGCCCTTTGAAATTCTTGTTGTAGGCGCTGACGATCTAATAACCTCTCTTCTTCTAATTCCGCATAGGAAAGAAACTTTTCTCCATTAGGCCGATAAATTTCTAACCCATCTTCTCCCAACTCAAATCGCACACCTAATCTCGGACTAATCCATCCCTCCATCGGGTCAATAACTTCTAAATTGCCCTCAAATCTTTGCCAACCTTCCAACTCATTTCTTTGTGGATCGTAAAGGTAATACTCCTCAACTCCATGACGCTGGTAAAATGAAAGTTTTTTATTCATTTTAGTGTTGCTGTCGTTATGGGAGCGAATCTCAAAGACGACTTGAGGGCCAATATTATCCTCTCGATATTGTATGTAGGAAAGGCGATCGCCCTTTGGCCTGCCAAATATCACCATTGTATCAGGTGCTTGAGAAATCTCAGGTCTGCCCTCAACGGGATACCACAGTAAATCGGCGGCTACAAAAACGTTTGGGTCCTCTTTAAACAGCGATTCGCAACCTTCTTTGATTTTGACAATTAATTCATATTGAATTGTGCTGTCTGCCATTGGTTGACCGTCGCTGGAAGGATAAATGATTTCTTCGGTTGTGACTTGCATAGTGTTTGTCTCCGAGAAGTATCTAATTCAGGACTTACGCATGAGTGGCCAGAAACCGGGTTTTTTACGAAAAGACGCGTTACAGCTCGCAGATTCGGCAAAAACCCGGTTTCTTTCGTCTGAGCCTGTAAGTCGTTTAAGTTTAATTGTACTATTTTTGAAAGTGCTTGTAAGCTTTATAGAATCCAGATTTAGCCAGGAAATTTGGACTCTGTTTATCTATCTTTGAATCAGGGCTTGAAACCGAGTATGCGATCAAATGCTGTCAAAAGCCGAGTCCGTTTTTGCCATTTCTCGGTATTTCTCAGGATTCAGATTGATGGCTTGCTGCAAATTCTGAATCGCTTGCTCAATTTGGTTTTTCGGTACTTACCGCTGCTCAAATTTTAATGGGATGTGCAGAAAAAGTGTGAAAAAATAAATTATGAAATTGTTAAATCATGCAGAAGTATTTTTGAGATTTGCATCAATAATTAAAACTCATTTTGAGGGGATTTGCAACTACTTTCGGAATTGCACAACAAGTGGAGTTATGTCAGGAATCAACAATCGAATTAAGTTGATAATGCAGCAAGGATATGGCTTGTCTAATTTTAATAATTTTAAAAATCGCGTATTAGCTTGCTTCTCTCATTAGATAAACTTATAACCATAAGTTCAGGAGAGCCGAGAGTTCAATTGGAGGATGCCATAAGGGAGGACGCATAAGGTTTCTTTCTTCTTCCTGATTGTGAGAATTTAACAGGCTTCTCAATTCACTTATCATTTCCAGTCTGTTTTGTCAAGACCGCATACTGAACCGATGCTCTAGCCCTAGCTGGCGATTCCCCTGGATGCCCGTTATCACCAATCTGTGGAAGATTCTCCAGCGGAGCGTCTCTACGACTGGAAAGAAAAAGCGGGCTATTATAGCGGATTTGGCATGAAGTGCTCCCCTGGGCAAAGTCATGACAAGTTGTGAAGAAATTTATGTGATTTCTCACTTCATGACTTGTCACATCATAAGATAGGTTTAGAAGGCTAAAAGTTTGTAGCAAAGAAAGTTAAGCAATACAAATGTTGCAAAAGTAGCAAGCCTCTAAGGAGCTTAAATTTTAATTAGGGATTATTACAAAAGGTTGAAGTTGCTGTAATTGAGGGTTAATTAATATGCCTTACCCACCTCTTCAAGACCAACCCCGTTCGACCGTTGCTGGCGTTGCATCCCCTGCGAAATCTCCTTCTGCCAAGAGTCATGCCAGTGGCGATCGCCGCTTTAAAGCATTGGATATGACCATGAAGCGGAATCAGTACAAACCAGATGCCTTAATTGAAGTGCTGCATAAGGCACAGGAAGCCTTTGGCTATCTGGAAGAAGATGTCCTGATCTACATCGCTAAGGGACTCAAACTGCCGTTGAGTCGAGTATACGGAGTTGCAACGTTCTATCACCTGTTTTCTCTCAAACCCAGTGGTGCTCACACCTGCGTCGTTTGCTTGGGAACAGCGTGCTACGTCAAAGGTAGCAATAAAGTAATGGAAACATTGGAAAAAGAACTGGGGATCGAAAGGGGCAAGACAACTCCAGATGGCAACGTTTCACTAATAGCAGCTCGCTGTTTGGGAGCATGTGGTATTGCTCCAGCCGTTGTTTTCGATGGCACTGTGGCAGGTAAACAGGAGCCGGAAACCGTACTGGCTCGTATTCGCACCTGGGAAGCCTGACCTAAAGCCCCCATATCCTAGCCTCTTGGAATTGAAAGAATAACCTAACCCAGATAAGCCGTAACGGAGAGGAGATAGGTTCAGTATGAATTTAACAGAATTATTGGAAATTGCTGAGCAGGAGCGATCGCACCAAAAGAGCATTCGTATCAACTGCTGTACATCGACGGGATGCCGTGCTGCCAATTCTTTGGGTGTGCAAGCCAATCTGCAAACCGCAGTGAAAGAGCACGGATTGAGCGATCGCGTTGAAGTCATTGGTGTAGGTTGCATGGGGTTCTGCGGACGAGGCCCCCTAGTAGAAATTGAACCCAATAACACGCTCTACGAAGAAGTTAAGCCCGAAGAAGCCGCCAGCATCATTGATGCTCTCAATGGCGGGACAGCCAAACCCATCCAAGGCGATACCCAGCATCCTTTTTTTGCTCGACAAATGCGGATTGTGCGGGAACATAGCGGCAAAATCGATCCAGAACGGATTGAGGAATATATAGCCGTTGGTGGTTATCAATCGTTGTACAAAGCCATCTATGACATGACCCCTGCCCAAGTTGTAGAGGAAATCAGTAAGAGTGGCTTGCGGGGACGGGGTGGCGGTGGCTATCCCACAGGGCTCAAGTGGGCAACGGTGGCCAAAGTATCGGGAGATCAGAAATACGTCATCTGCAATGGTGACGAAGGCGACCCCGGTGCATTCATGGATCGCAGCGTTTTGGAGAGCGATCCCCATTTAGTCTTAGAAGGCATGGCGATCGCCGGTTATGCCGTTGGCGCCAATCATGGATATCTCTACGTTCGAGCGGAATATCCCCTCGCCATTGAACGCCTGCAAAAGGCAATTCAACAAGCCAAGAAGTACAATCTCCTCGGCACACAAATTTTTGACTCTCCCTTCGATTTCAAAGTTGATATTCGGATTGGTGCCGGAGCATTTGTCTGCGGTGAAGAAACAGCTTTAATCCAATCGATCGAGGGCGGACGAGGTAGCCCACGTCCTCGCCCCCCTTACCCAGCTCAAAAAGGCTTGTGGGGATGTCCAACCTTGATCAATAACGTGGAAAGTTTTGCCAATATTTCTCCCATCATTCGTCAGGGATCGGCTTGGTATGCCAGTATCGGCACTGAAAAAAGTAAAGGAACCAAGATTTTTGCCCTGACTGGGAAGATTCGTAACAACGGATTGATTGAAGTCCCGATGGGAATCACTCTGCGAGAAATTGTGGAAGAAATGGGAGGCGGGATTCCCGATGGAGTAGTAAAGACGGTACAAACAGGCGGCCCCTCCGGTGGTTGTATTCCTGCCTCGTTACTGGATACCCCAGTTGACTATGATTCGCTCATGGCTGTCGGTTCCATGATGGGATCGGGCGGGATGGTTGTGATGGATCAAGACACCAGCATGGTGGAAGTTGCTCGGTTTTACATGGAATTCTGCCGGGATGAATCGTGTGGTAAATGCATTCCTTGCCGTGCGGGAACGGTTCAGCTTTATGAGCTGTTGAATAAGATCGCGAACCGCCAGGCGACGCAGAAAGACTTGGATCAGCTAGAAGCCCTCTGCTACATGGTTAAGGAGATGAGCCTGTGTGGGTTGGGTCAAACGGCTCCAAATCCTGTACTCAGCACGTTGAAATACTTCAAACAAGAGTATTTGGATTTGCTGCAATCTCCAGTCGAACACAACGGCAAAGTCACCGTTTCGCAATCTTCGTGAGGTGTGTATGTCTGTCAAAACGCTCAAAATTGATGGGATTGATGTAGCGATCGAAGAGGGCGCAAGCATCCTGCAAGCGGCAAGAGAGGCTGGAGTTGCCCTTCCTACACTATGTCACCTTGATGGTGTCACAGATATCGGAGCTTGCCGTCTGTGCATGGTAGAAATTGCAGGAACACCGAAGCTGTTGCCTGCGTGCGTCACTCAGGTAGCTGAGGGGATGGAGGTTTCTACCAACACGCCCAAGCTGCAAGACTACCGTCGCATGGTTGTTGAGTTGCTATTTGCCGAGGGCAATCATGTCTGCTCCTTTTGTGTAGCGAATGGTAATTGCGAGTTGCAGGATGTTGCCATTGAAGTGGGAATGGATCATTCTCGCTTCTCGTATCGTTTCCCCGATCGCAAAGTCGATAATTCCCATCCGCTATTTAGTATCGACCACAATCGTTGCATCCTCTGTACTCGTTGCGTGCGCGTCTGCGATGAGATTGAGGGAGCCCATGTGTGGGATGTCGCACAACGGGGCGAGAATTGTTACATCGTATCTGGATTGAATCAGCCTTGGGGCGCAGTGGATGCCTGTACCTCCTGCGGGAAGTGTGTCGATGCCTGTCCCACTGGATCGATTTTCCGTAAAGGCGACACGACTGGCGAGAAAGAACGCGATCGCAACAAGCTGGAATTTTTGGTGAGGGCACGGGAGAAAAAAGAATGGACAAGATAAGATTTGCCACCGTTTGGTTAGCAGGCTGTTCCGGTTGCCACATGTCGTTTTTGGATTTAGACGAGTGGTTGATTGAACTCGCTCAGCAGGTGGATGTAGTTTATAGTCCCGTTGGATCGGATCTCAAGGACTATCCCGAAAATGTTGAGGTTTGTCTGGTGGAGGGAGGCGTTGCCAACGAAGCCAATCTGGAACTGATCCACCAAGTCAGACAACGCACCAAAATCCTAATTTCCTTTGGGGATTGTGCCGTCACGGCAAACATTCCTGGTATGCGAAATATGTTGGGGGGCACTGAATCCGTCCTCAAACGCGCTTATATCGAATTGGCAGATACGGGGCGGCAACTGCCTCACGAGCCAGGAATTGTACCGGAATTGCTCGATCGCGTCTTGCCCGTGCATCAGGTTGTTCCAGTTGATATCTATATGCCAGGATGTCCGCCATCGGCTGAGCGCATTCGAGCAACCCTTGAACCTCTGCTCAAAGGGGAAAAACCCCGCATGGAAGGGCGAGACATGATTAAGTTTGGGTAATGGTTGATGGTTAGGTGCAAATGAAAACGGACTACTGACAGCCCACTAGAAGAGAGAGGTGCTATGAAGACTGTTGTCATCGATCCTGTTACACGCATTGAGGGACACGCTAAAATCTCAATTTTTCTGGATGAGGCGGGTGAAGTCTCAGATGCTCGGTTTCATGTCGTGGAATATCGGGGATTTGAAAAGTTTTGTGAAGGCAGACCTTTCACAGACATGGCAGGCATTACTGCTCGGATTTGCGGCATTTGTCCGGTGAGTCACTTGCTAGCATCCTCGAAGACTGGGGACAAAATTCTGGCAGTTAAAATTCCGATTGCTGCAGAGAAACTGCGACGATTGATGAACCTGGCACAGATTACTCAATCTCATGCCCTTTCATTCTTTCATCTCAGTAGTCCCGATTTCTTGTTGGGCTGGGATAGCGATCCCGCCAAACGGAATGTGTTTGGTTTGATTGAAGCCAATCCCGATCTGGCAAGAGCTGGAATCCGGCTACGGCAATTTGGACAAAATATCATCGAACTGTTGGGCGCACGCAAGATTCACTCGGCTTGGACTGTGCCGGGAGGGGTGCGATCGCCTCTTTCGGAAGAAAGCAGACAGTGGATTTGCGATCGCTTACCGGAATCATTGGCAACTATCAATCTGGCTTTGGGGCTATTCAAAGGCATGATTGATGGTCAACTCAAAGATGAAGTGAACATCTTTGGTGAATTCCCTTCGTTATTCATGGGACTTGTCGGCAAGGATGGTGAATGGGAACACTACGGTGGGCATCTCCGCTTTACTGATAGTCAAGGCAATATTATTGCTGACAACCTCAGCGAAGATAACTATCAGGAATTCTTAGGCGAAGCCGTTGAGAAATGGTCGTACCTGAAATTTCCGTACTACCAGCCCTTAGGCTATCCCGATGGCATCTATCGAGTTGGTCCACTGGCTCGACTCAATGTGTGTAATTACATCGGTACAGAAGCCGCCGATCGGGAGTTAAATGAGTTTCGCGATCGCTCTGGTGGGGTTGCCACGTCTTCATTCCTTTACCACTATGCTCGATTGATTGAAATCCTGGCCTGTTTGGAGAAAATCCAAGCCCTCATGGACGATCCAGATATTCTATCCAATCGAATTCGCGCTCATGGTGGGGTGAATCAACTCGAAGCGATCGGAGTTAGCGAAGCACCACGCGGTACTTTGTTCCATCATTACAAAGTTGATGAAAATGGTTTGATTGAAAAGGTCAATCTGATCATTGCGACTGGACAAAACAACCTAGCAATGAACAAAACTGTTGCTCAAATCGCCAAACAATATATTCATGGCAATAGCAACGGCAATGAAATTCCCGAAGGCTTGCTCAATCGTGTTGAAGCAGGAATTCGCTGCTTCGATCCTTGTTTATCTTGCTCCACCCATGCGGCGGGACAAATGCCTTTACACGTTCAACTGGTTGCACCCGATGGAACGATATTGAACGAGATTTCTAGAGACTGAAGACGAGATTCCCGACTTCTCTAAAAGAAGTCGGGAATCTGAACTGCTGACCTCTCACAGTCTGCCCTAGTTTAATTTCTCCGCCATAACCAAAGGAGGTCGTCTTTGAATATTACTGGTAACAAAAAAAGTAGCTATCTCATCATTGGTTATGGCAACACGATTCGGGGTGACGATGGAGCAGGTTATCAGATTGCCGAAGCCGTCGCTCAGTGGAATTTTAATCATGTGCGATCGCTTGCTGTACATCAGCTTACACCAGACTTAGCTGAAGCGATAGCCCAGGCTAAAACCGTCATTTTTGTCGATGCGGTTGCCACCTTATCAGAGGTCAAGATCGAACAACTTACACCGAATTCGGCCACCAGCTTTACGGGACACTATGCCGATCCGCGATCGATGCTGGCTTTAACCTGTGCCCTGTATAAAGCTATTCCTACTGCTTACCAAATTTTGATTCCAGCCGTTAACTTTTCCTTTGGAGAAACCCTTTCTCCCGTTACACGAAAGAACGTTGACTTGGCTTTAGTAAAGATTAAACAACTGGTTTCTCAACAGAGCAGCAGAAGGATTACTACTTATGATAAAACCCTTTGAAAACTGAGTTTTAACCAACTCAAAAGGAGATTATCATGAAAACTATTTGATACTGCCCCTTTTCCTTTTCCCCTTCACTTCCTAATTGATATGCACGAAGTTGGCATCATGCAAAACACACTAGATATTGCTCTGGAGTACGCGAAACGTGAGGGTGCAGCTCAAATTGACCGCATGACACTACGTATTGGTCAATTGTCGGGAGTGGAGCCAGAAGCTTTAGCCTTTGCCTTTGATGTTGTGACACAGGGAACCATTGCTGAACACGCCCAACTCAGCATTGATTCCATTCCAGCCATTTGCTATTGCCCAAATTGCCAACGTGAATTTCAACCTTATGATTGGATTTACGAGTGTCCTGAGTGCCATCAATTCTGCACTGAAATCCGTCAGGGTAGAGAACTCGAACTTACTTCGCTGGAGGTTTCTTAATATGTGTCAAGATTGTGGTTGCAGCCAGGTTGGAGCAGTTGCGATTGATGGGGTTACTCATCACGAAGATTCCCATCTGCACGAACATTCTCATTCTCACGATCGCGGACATGAGCATCAACATCCTCACCCGGATTTCACCGGTAATGGACAAGGACACCATCACGATCCGCAGGAGCGATCGCACATTTCACACACCATTGCTATTCATGAATCCCTGTTGTCGAAAAACGATCGCTTAGCAGAGCGCAATCGGGGATATTTTCAGGCAAAAGGGGTGCTGGCACTCAACATTCTGTCCTCGCCCGGTTCGGGGAAGACAGCACTGATTGAGCGAATGGTGCAGGATTTGAACAGTCGCGTATTAACATCCCTGCAACACCCCTTACAAATTGGTGTGATTGTGGGTGATTTAGAAACAGACAATGATGCTCAACGCTTACGCCGTGCTGGTGCCCCCGCCGTGCAAATTACCACCGGGAATGCGTGCCATCTAGAAGCAGATATGGTGTCACGGGCAATGCAGAAGCTCGATCTGGATGCTTTAGATATGTTGATTATTGAAAATGTGGGTAACTTAGTCTGTCCGGCTAGCTATGACTTAGGCGAAGCGATGCGAGTTGTGTTGCTATCCGTGACGGAAGGTGAGGATAAGCCTTTAAAGTATCCCACCATGTTCAAAACGGCAAATGTAGTTCTGATTAACAAAATCGACATTGCAGAAGCCGTGGGGTTCGAGAGAGAATCGGCTATTGCTAACATTCAGCGCGTCGCACCCCAAGCAACCCTCTTTGAAGTTTCTGCTCGAACTGGACAGGGAATGGAAGCCTGGTATAGCTACCTGGGAACTGCCAATTCAATAGTCTGTGCAAGTCATCAGGAGAAGCGGCTATGGTGAGCACAGTATCAGAGTTTATAAAAAACTCAACCAAACGTCGGCTGCGCTTGGCTGTAGAAGGCATCGTGCAGGGAGTCGGCTTTCGCCCATTCGTTTACGGCTTAGCAAAAGACGTGGGGGTTGTGGGCTGGGTGAAAAATACCGATCGCGGAGTCTCGATCGATATTGAGGGTACTATCGAACAGCTTCAGGTTTTCCAGAAACGACTGGATCAAGACAAACCGCCCCATGCCTTTTTACAGCACATAGAAGCTCAGTGGATGAGCCTTGCAGGATACACCGAGTTTGACATTTATCCATCAGATGCGGCTCATTCCTCAATCGCCACTCCTAAATCGGCACTGATTCTGCCCGATCTCGCAACCTGTCCAGCCTGTCTGCACGAAATTTACGCTCCTGCCAACCGTCGCTATCACTATCCCTTCACCAACTGTACGCACTGCGGCCCTCGATTCAGCATCTTGCGATCGCTCCCCTACGATCGCCCTAACACCACGATGCAGCGATTTCAAATGTGTCCGGAGTGCCGTGCAGAGTACGAGAACCCTCTGGATCGACGCTTTCACGCTCAACCAAACGCTTGCCCGACTTGTGGGCCCCATTTAGAACTTTGCGATCGTCAAGGTAAGACGTTAGCAAGCCATGATGAGGCACTGCTGCAAACGGCAAATGCTATTCGTCAGGGTAAAATTCTGGCAATTAAGGGATTAGGCGGATTTCATCTGGTTGTGGATGCCAGCAATGAGACTGCCGTGAGAACGCTCCGCGATCGCAAACGGCGACCTGATAAGCCCCTTGCGTTAATGTATCCTTCGTTAGAGCTAATCCGCGAACACTGTCAGGTTTCTGAAGAGGAAGAAAAATTACTGTGTTCTTCCGAAGCACCGATTGTTCTTCTTCAATCTAAAATCCAAAATCTCAAATCTACAATTGCTGCCTCGGTTGCTCCCGACAATCCCTATTTAGGGGTGATGCTACCGTATACACCGTTGCATCATCTCTTACTGTCGGAACTCGGTTTTCCGATTGTCGCGACGAGTGGAAATCTTTCTAGCGAACCGATTTGTACGGATGAATTGGATGCGCTGAACCGATTACAGGATATTGCCGATTTGTTCTTAGTTCACGATCGCCCGATCGCACGTCCTGTTGACGATTCCATCGTGCGGGTGGTTTGCGATCGACCAATCGTTCTGCGTCGTGCCAGAGGCTATGCTCCCTTTCCAATTACACCGCCATCGAAATCAACCTCTCATAATTCATCCGTCATCCTCGCTGTTGGCGCTCATCAAAAAAATACCGTTGCGCTGTATCTCAATCATCAAATTTTGATGAGCCAGCATCTCGGCGATCTCGATAATTTATCAACAATCGATCGCTTTCAAGAAGCGATTCACCATCTACTTAATATCTATGAGGTTCAGCCCACTGCGATCGCTTGTGATGCTCATCCAGACTACTACTCGACTCAATTTGCCAATGCTTTAATTGAAGTGAATGCAGAGAGCAAGCAGGCAACTGAACAGAAACGCTTTCCTTCTGCCGTCTGCCATCTGCCCTCTGCCTTTCGTACTTCTACAGCCGTAATTCCAGTGCAGCATCACTATGCTCATGTCCTATCTTGCATGGTGGACAATCAACTGGAACCCCCCGTGTTGGGAATTGCCTGGGATGGAACGGGTTATGGCTTAGACGGCACGATTTGGGGGGGCGAGTTTCTCAACATCCTAGCAAACGGATTTGAACGAACGGCTCATCTGCGATCGTTCCCATTACCTGGAGGGGAACAGGCAGTCAAAGAACCTCGACGATGCGCGTTGGGATTGCTCTACGAATGCTTTGGAAATCGGGCGTTTGAGATGTCGGAGTTAGCCCCTCTTCAATCCTTCTCAAAGCAAGAACTTAAAGTCTTGCAGACCATGTTGCAACGAGGGTTGAATACTCCAAAAACGTCGAGTGCCGGACGCTTGTTTGATGCGATCGCTGCCTTGTTGGGGTTGTGTCAACAAGCCAGTTTTGAAGGGCAAGCCGCGATGCAAATCGAGTTCGCGACTAATAGTTTCAAGACGGATGAAGCTTATCCGTATGAGTTGCTGTGTCCTGTACACTCTTCTATGATTCTCGATTATTCACCGATGCTCAATGCCATTCTCGATGACATTCACGGGCAGATTTCTCAAGAAATCGTTGCCGCAAAGTTTCACAACACGTTAATCGAGGGAATGGTGGCGATCGCTAACCGAGTCGGTGTTGAACAAATTGTGTTAACGGGCGGTTGTTTTCAAAGTCGTTATTTACTAGAACGTGCGATCGCTCGACTCAATACCGAGGGTTTCTCAGTTTATTGGCATCACCGAATTCCAAGTAATGATGGAGGCATTGCGGCTGGACAAATTATGGCGGCATTACGAGCTTTGCAAAATCAATCAGGAGGGCGTGAAAATGTGTCTTGCCGTACCCGGTAAAGTAATCGGTATTGAGGAAAATTCAGAGCGCAATGGAAACTCCTCGCTCTGGCGCACAGGTAAAGTCAGCTTTGGCGGCATTATCAAAGAAGTTAGCCTCGCCTATGTACCAGACGTAAAAATTGGTGAGTACGTCATTGTGCATGTGGGTTTTGCCCTCAGTATTGTTGACTCTGAAGAAGCAGAACAAACTTTAACTTATTTGAATCAGTTTCAATTTTAACCATCGCCAGTTAACATACAGTCAATAAAACAATAATATTGTTGTTTTATTGACTGTATGTGAATAAATTATTTGTTCATCATATATAATTAGGGCTTGCTGAATATATCGAGCGCATATTACGTGGGCTGGGTTAAGAGAGCGTGCGATCGAGAGTAAAGTGCAA
>NZ_JAUBRB010000123.1:0-3563 GCF_036701585.1 Microcoleus sp. POL10_C6
GTAAAGTTGAGCATTCTCAATGGAAATAGCAATTTGGGCAGATAAAAGTTTTAACAATTCTAGGCGATCGGTAGTAAAAGCCCCCTCAGTCAAATTATTTTCCAAATAAAGAAGACCAGTCAGCTTACCTTGGTGCAACAGAGGAGTACAAAGAATAGATTTCGGTTGAGTAGCTGCAATATAAGGATCGCGGGTAAATTGTCCCTCTTGAGCCGCATTATTTAACACCACATTTTCCTGAGTACGAATCACATAATTGGCGATCGCACAAGCCAGCAAAGGAGTACCCCCAGAAGCTGCTGTGGGATTGAGAGGAAGCGATTGCAGCACACTAACTTCATCCTCATTCACCGAACCTTCCGCCTCTAGCGCCCAGTTTCCCCCTTTTTCTAAAATCAAAAAACCTTTTTGCGCCCCCGCATTCTCGATCGCAATTTTCATCAATCTTTCCAGCAACCTACTCAAAACAATTTCACCCGAAATCGCTTGAGAAGCTTTCATCACCGTAGCTAAATCTAGCGTCTCACCCAAATTGTTGCTAGTAGTCGCCGTCGTAGTGCGATTAACTTTAGTTTGAGTAGTTGTCTTCCCTGAAGTTCTCGCGATTAATTGAGGATATTTTTCCTCCAAACTCTCAACTTTACGTTTAGCACCCCAGTATTGGTAGCCATAGTGGGCCTTAGTCAAATAGATTTGGGCAAATTCTTCTTTATCCTTCCCCAACCAGAACTTAGCAGCAAGTTCCGCCGCCAGCGCTTCATTCTGAATAAAATCACCCTCTCTAGCCTCAGCTATCGCGCGATCGTACAAATCCATCGCCTCCAAATCTCGACCTGAAATCCTCGCCATTTCTGCCGCCACTAGCGATAATTTATGTGCGAAACTTTCCGAGCAGTTATCAGCCCAAATTTTGATTTGTTTCTGATGAGCTTCTAATTGCTCCCAGTAATCTTTTCGCTCCGACTCAGAAACATCTGAATACAGAGCCGTTAAAATCAGACAACGGTAAAAATGATGGTGAGCACTAGAAATATGACCCATTAAATAATCGAGCAGTTCAGCAGCGCGATCCGATGCTTCTAGCGCCTCACTATACAGTCCGTAAAGATATAAAGTCTGCGCTTTTAAAACATAAAACTCGCACAGCGCCGCCATACTTTTACGGCTGTGGAAATTTTCTAAATGCTGTTCTTCGCTAACATCATCCTCTTCGCCCATCAAATTTAAAATGGCTATCTTATTAGCAATAATAATATCAATCGCCCATAAATTTTTAGTTTGCTCGCAAAAATGGAGCGACTTGCCAATATCTTCCAAAAGGTTATTCAAATTCATGCCCTGAAAGAAATAGGTAATAGTTTGAAACATCCGGTTATAACCCGTCCATTGCAAATTGCCCGATTGCAAGCCAACTTTATAACCTTCATTATTAATTTCCGCCGTAGTTTTGAGCGGTCTCACCCAGCAATTTAAGTAATTGGCAAAGATCACACTATCTTGGCAGTTTTGAGACAAGTTATTTGAATTTTCGCTGAGAGTCAGAGCGAGTCTGCCAAACTCATAAGCCGATTGGCAATCCCCTAAAATTGAATTTAGGATAATTCCATAACACGAATAGCAGTAAGACCCTCCCGCTACAAAACCGTACTTGAGAGAAAGGTTAATCGCTTTAATCACAGTCAACTTCCACAGTTCTTGAGATGAAAAGAACGTTAGCGGCCCCATGTTGCCCAATAATTTCATGGCCATTAGTTGAGCCGGATCTTTCATATTTTCGGCATGAATTAATGAAGCAATTTCTTGGTTTGCCAAGTTAGCTGTAGCTGTCGCCATTTCCGCATTAATCGCCTCACTTAAACTATCTTCAGCCAAGTCTATGCCCAGCAATTGAAGGGCTTTTAATCCCGATTGAACTGCTGCTTCATATTTACTCAGCAGAGTGTACTGCACGATCAAAATGTTATAAATTTCGGCTTTTTCTAGCTCAGATTTTGCCTGGGCAAATGCCACTTCTATTAAAGTTTCTGATTCTTCAAAATTGCCGTTTAAATATTCGGCCTCTGCCAGCTCCTTATGAAAGGTAAAAGCTAGTTCGTAGGAGTCTTGCCAAATATCGCCCGGTAAAATTTCTCGACCGAATTTTAAGTAGTCTCTGGCAGCAGCATAAGCCGTTGCATCTTTAGCTTTGCGAGCGGCTGTTAAATTTAAAATAGCGAGTTCAATTTTCTCGTTATCATCAATGATTAAAGTCCGACCAGAATTCAAATGATCGACTATTTCAAAAACTCTTTCGGCTTGTCGTTCAGGAGAAATATTCGCTAGTAATAGGCGACCAATTTGTAGGTGAATTGCGGTTTGCAGTTGGGAGTCAATCAAAGCGTAACCCGACTGCTGCACGCGGTCATGCAAAAATTTATAAGTAGTAATTACTAAGTCTGAATTAATTATTTCTTCTGCGGTAGCACCTAACTCAGAAGTAGTTAAAATCAATCCCTCTTGGATGGCTGGCAATAGTTCTTGAAACGTGGCTCCCCAAGATTTTTCATTAATAATTGAGAGAGTGTTTAAGTCAAAACTATTACCCACGCAAGCAGCCAAACGCAAAACTTGCTGAGTTGATGGGGGGAGTCTTTTCAATTTGCCAATCATCAATTCAATGACGTTATCAGTAATACCTACTGATTCAATTTCGGAAATGTTCCAATCCCAGTTTCTTGCGTGAAAGTTGAATTTTAGCAGGTTTTCTTGATAGAGAGTTTTGAGAAACTGATTGACAAAAAAAGGATTACCTTGAGTTTTACTGACCACTAACTCGGCTAGGGGGAGCGCTGAGTTTTGGTCTTTACGCACGGTATCAGTAATTAAGTTAACTATGTGGTGAAGGTGTAAGGGAGCTAAAGTAATTCGCTCGATTCTTGCACCTTGATTTTGCAGCTCGTCCAAAGTCATCATTAAAGGATGAGATGGGTTGACTTCGTTGTCTCGATAGGCACCAATTAGAAATAGATAATTGGTTTGCTCATCTGCTATCATTACTTGTAGCAATTTCAATGTGGCGGCATCAGCCCATTGTAAATCGTCGAGAAAGATGACTAAGGGATAGTCAACTGAACAAAAGACGCGGATGAATTTTTGAAATACTAAATTAAAGCGGTTTTGTGCTTCAGTAGCGCCTAATTCTTGTACGGCTGGCTGTGGGCCAATGATTAATTCTACTTCAGGAATGACATCTACAATGATTTGACTATTAGTACCAATAGCTGCTAAGATTTTGTGTTTCCAGGTATTGAGTTGATTTTCGCTTTCTGTTAAGAGTTGCTTGACTAATGATTGAAAGGCTTTGACAACTGCTGCGTAAGGGATATTTCTTTGAAATTGGTCGAATTTGCCGGCTATAAAATAACCTCTGGCTTTAGTAATTGGTTTATAAACTTCTTGTACTAAGGCGGATTTTCCAATGCCAGAGTAACCGGATACTAGCATCATTTCGGTGCTGCCCCTGCTGACTCGCTCAAAGGCTGCTAATAAGGTTTCAACTTCTGTTTCTCTGCCGTAGAGTTTTT
>NZ_JAUBRB010000058.1:0-40427 GCF_036701585.1 Microcoleus sp. POL10_C6
CAGGTTTTTGGTGCTGATAATTCTCTCACTGCTCTGGATTTTCTCACTCTTTCTCCTTAATAACAAAGCGCATTAAACAGCGTGTAAGGTTCCATTAACACAGCACCTTACCGCTGTTTATTAAAAAAATCTAATCCTAAAAAAATAGCTGCGATGCTTCCGGCTACACAAATTTCTCGGTTTTCTATTTTTAATGAAACTTCGGCAATGGGGACTAAAACTACTTCAATATCTTCGGTAATATCTAATTGTATTTTGCTGGCAAGTTTGACATTTTTAGCAAAGTAGAGGTAGATAGAATTGGTATCTTTTACGGGGTTATCATATAAGGTTGCTAGTTCCAAAATTTCTTCAGCAACATATCCCGTTTCTTCGGCAAGTTCTCTGGCTGCTGCCGATTTCCCGCTCTCTTCAGCAGGATTGAAAGATCCGGCAGGCAGTTCCAGCAAAATTTCCCCTACTCCGTGTCTGTATTGGCGCACTAATACAAGTTCTTGCTGCTCTGTCGTGGCAAATACGAGGGCGATATTGGGTCGAACATTAACAAAAAAGTCGTCTATAATTTGTCCGCTTGGCAATTCTATTTCATCTTGTCTAACCTGACACCACTTGTTGTTAAGAACGAAGCGCGATCGCAATAATTTCCATTTAGTTAAATTTTTCATATCGCAATAATGTTAAACTTTCAGCGTCCTCCGAAGGCCAAATTTTCCCATCCATAATCTATTTCAGATCAAAATTTTCACCCAGCCGCCATGCCATACAAAAAATTACTCACCAGATTTGGGGAAGACTTACAAAAATTGACTGTTAATTCTCTACCAGCGGGATTGTTTGCGATCGAGTCACTGAGTCTGAGTCTAGCAGTCGTCGCAGCAGTTGCGACAATGCCGGCAACACTGGAACCAGCAAATGCTTCTACAGTCACAAGTTGGAAATTCGATCCGGCGACCAATCAGCTAGAAATTACTCTCCCAGAGGGAACAACCCCCACATATTCTCTACTCAACCCGTCTCAGATTGCTGTGGATTTGCCCAATACTGAGATCGGAGTAGATGCAACTCAGCTATACCCACAAGGTAGAGTGCGTTCTGTGGGAGTGAGTCAACTTCAACCGGGAACGGCGAGAATTCTGGTCAATTTGGCTCCTGGAGTCGGTTTCAGCGCAGGGCAAGTTCAATTCCAAAGAAGTGGGGTAGAAAATCGCTGGGTGTTGCGTCCTTCGATCGAACCGACTCCAATTATGGAAACTTCCGAAACTCAACCCCAGCCTGCAATACAAGTACCGCAAAACCAGCCACCGACAGATTCCAACTCAAATGCGGCCACAGAGGTCGATCGACCTGAATCTCCTACTTCCCCGAATCCCGCTACAAATTCTTCGCAGCCGCCAACTCCAAATGACCAAATCCGACCGCTAAGAGTGCCTTTAGTCAATGTTCGCCTTGACGAACGCCGTGGGGTACAAGCTGCTGCTCTACCCCGCCTAGACCCTCAAATAACGGCTGCTGCTGCACCCCAACAGCGGACGCTTACTTTTGGTGAACCACTTCCTCGCGGCCGCTCGAATGCTCCTTTGCAGGCTGCGACTGGGGCGAATGTCTTGTTGCCGGCGGGCACGGAGCTCAGTTTGCTATACCCCGGCGATCGGGCTTTGCGACTGGAAGCGAAGCCCAGCCGAGAGGAAGTGTTGCTGCTGCAAGGGGGAATTCTCGACGGTCTCGGTAATACGATCGTACCTGCTAATACGCCGGTCATCGGTCGGTTTGAAACAACCAACATCGGCAGTCGATTTGTGGTCGAAGCTATTAGTCTCAACGGCCGCAATATCCCTTTGGTGGCTCGCTCGGAACCCGTGGAAGGCCGACGAGCTCAGCCTTCCGATCGCAGTTTGTTGCGAAATACTGGTATTGGTGGCTTAGCTTTGTTCTTGCTGAGCGGCTTTTCTGGTATCGGTTTGTTGGCGGGAGCCGCCGGTGGTGTTGCTACAACTTACGTGGCTGCTCCTCAACCTGCTACGATTCAACCCGGTCAAATTTTGCAAGTTCAGTTAACGGAAGATTTCCCCCAGTTTGGTTTTTGAAGGAAGAAGGAAGTTCGGCAACGGATTTTGTAACGGATGTAACGGATGTAACAGATGTAACGGATGTCAGGAAGAAGGAAGTTCGGCAACGGATTTTGTAACGGATGTAACGGATGTCAGGAAGAAGGAAGAAGGAAGTTCGGCAACGGATTTTGTAACGGATGTAACGGATGTAACGGATGTAACAGATGTAACGGATGTCAGGAAGAAGGCAGAAGGCAGACTTTTTTCTTCCCTCGAACCTCTTAGTTCAATATTTTCTGAGAGCAGTTTTCCCTTGTATGAAATAAAGTAGGGACTTAGGCTTTGCCTAAATCCCTACCCCATATCTGTACTTCACTCAACTGAAAACCGCTATATCGCGGATTTAGAAATTTTGACCTTCCGTGGTTGGAGCTATCGAACCCGGTTGGTTGAGGAACAGGTTTTTAGCGCCGTCGTTTTGGTAGATACAGTTAATTTCGGGTTGAGCTTCCAGGGGGCCGGTGAAGCCAAAGGTATTCATGCGATTTTTGCAATCGCGCACTTGGTCTTGGCTGATAAGTTTTCTTTGTTCGAGAATTGCCCAGTTATTGGTTCGCAGGACGCATCCGGGGCGCATACTCGGCTGCGAGATGTAGACGTTGAAAGGGTTGAGGGTGACGTAGAGGCGCATATCTGTCACCATCGCGCTTGCTCCAAACTGCACGCAAAGTTCTGGGTTCGGGGCACTGCGATCGATAAATTCGCGGGAGGCTACGTTCTCTGGGCTAATTGTAGCTGTGGAGCTAAAGGCAATGCCAATGCCAATTCCCAGAATAAAGACGGCTGTTAAAATCCCTAGGGTGGCGGAATTGAGAAAAGAGGGTTTGCCGGACTGAGGTTGACGCCGCGACTGTCCGCCAAAGGAGCCTGGGTAGTCGGAGTCTTCATCTGCTCGGGATGGGTCGCCGCTGAATCTGTCGTTGTAGGATTTAGGTTTGCGTTTCATATAATGTTCGTTCCCTCAGTTCTGGAGACTTAACAGGTAGTAGTTTGTTATTTTTAACCGATCGCGCCTTTCTAATATTATGGCGCTAGGAAGGTGGTTGCCCAGGGCCCAGGACACCCCCTGTGGGTTTGGTGTTGGGTTCACAGCTCGCGATCGACCAAGGGGCTGCCTTGTCTGAATTTTCAGATTTCAATAAAATAGCTGAAAGTGAGATAGTCTTGCACAGCGGAGGAATCCGGCTCAAGATTGTTGACAAATTTTAACATTTTACAAGTCAGGAGGTATAGATTAGTGTCTGTCGAAATTATTCAAAAGCCTTCCACAGTCCGCAAGCTTGCACCGCGCTACCGCGTTCTGCTGCACAATGATGATTTCAATCCTATGGAGTACGTGGTGCAGACTTTGATGGCGACGGTACCGAGTCTGACTCAGCCACAGGCGGTAAATGTGATGATGGAAGCCCATACTAACGGGATGGGATTGGTGATTGTTTGCGCTCTCGAACACGCTGAGTTTTACGCTGAAACGCTCAATAATCACGGATTGAGCAGCAGCATTGAACCTGACGATTAGAACCTGAGGGTACTGCAACGGATTCGCTTAGCAGGTTTCAGACTCATACCGTCAACCCTCATACCAAAAAGCCAAGGGTTAGGCCCTTGGCTTTTTGGTATATTTAATCCGGTAGAGATGGAATTTTGAAGAGCATAGGTTTTTCGGAACGGCCGGAAGTGGTTCGGAGCTAGGTGAGCTCTCGCGCCAATTTCAACTCTCCAATCTCAAATCTTTATCCGAGGAAATTAATGAGGAAATTAATAACGTCCTCCTCCGCCTCCCCCTCCTGCGCGACCAAATTTTCCAGGGCCGCCGCCCCGGTTGCCGCCACCCCGGCCGCCTTCATCTTCGCGGGGCTTAGCTTTGTTAACTTTGAGGTCGCGACCCATCCACTCTGCTCCGTCGAGAGCACTAATGGCTGCATCTTCTTCTGCATCTGTGGACATTTCTACAAAACCGAAGCCGCGGGGGCGACTGGTTTCTCTGTCGGTAGGTAGATGTACTCGCTTAACGGTTCCGTATTCGGCGAAGACGGTGGTGATGTCTTCTTGGGTAACTTGGTAGGATAAGTTACCGACGTATATCGACATGAGGAATAACTCCAAAATTTAGACAGTGCGAAGATTTCAGTTTCGGAGAGTCCCCTGCCGATACAGAAGGGCAAGTTTTTAGACAATTCTGTAGCAATGAACAAAGCCTGCAACTGAATCTGATTCACACTTGGTACTTTAACATAGAATAATGTCTTTTGAGTAGGTTTCAGGAGTTAATTAAGTCGTTCTAATTAAAGGTAAAACTTTTAGGGTATTCAGAAACCTGGTCGATCGGTGTGATGTTTTGCCTGCATTGGAAGCAGAGAAAGTTATGCCCCCCGCTCTCACCGCAGGAAAGATACATCCACCTTGCCAAAGTTGGTACTCAAAGCTAGGTTTACGTTTTCCAGGGCTTTAACTAACCACACCACGCCTTCTCGGGTACTGCATTCGTAGTGACCGAACAAAATTGCCAGCCGCTTTTCTAGGTAGGGCTTGACTTTGCCGCAAATTAGTACGATTTTCAGCAGCAAACCTGTGGTTTGGGTCGGCCCGAGGTTTGAGATCAGGTCGATGAAGACAAAGTGGTTGGGCCGCACAGGACTCTCTACTACTAAAAAGTTCAATAACTGGCTGCAAGTTCTGATCATTAAAAATTCATTAAACTTCTGATCATCGCTGTGGGGCAGGGTATTTTGTAGTTGCTTATACAATTTTTCGTTAAAGAGACGTTTGCCGTAGCGATCGTCGGTGACAGAAGAAATCAGGTATTCGTACAAGTCGTCTTTAAAGGAGCGGTAGGACTGATATGTGCTGGCGTTCGCCGTGAAACGGCCCGCTAGCTGTCTGTAGGTATCGGCTCCTTCTACTTTTCCGACAAATTGCTTGAGGGCAAAGAATAGTTCCGGGTCTGTCAACAGGGTCGGATTTTTTATAGGCTGTATATTTCTGCCGAAGGAAAGGGAGGTTTCCCGACGCGCTATGTGAGCCTTTCTCACTTGGTGGGCGACATATTGTGAGAGGTTGATCTCAAATTGCTGCTGCTTTTGAGCTTGGATTTTTTTAATGATCTTTTGCTGTTCGTAGGTGCTGTCGTCGCTGAGGAGGCAGTGTTTGTAGAGGTAAGGGTAGCGGGGAATTAAGGTTCCGAGAGCTAGGGTAGCAGGGGTTTTGCTGTTGCTGCTATCTTCATTGCTGTGAGTTATGACTTTCGCTAAGCGTTGGAGGGTGAGGTACTGTTCGCTTTCGGTAAATTGATTTACTAATTGGGGGATGGAGCCTCGCCCCCGCGATCGATTGTATCCAAATAATATTTTGGGCGCTTCTTCAAACACAGCGATCAATTCAGGGATGGCGGCTTGCTTGCTGGGGTATGTTTGCCAGCGGTTGATCAGGATGTGGCAGCAGCGGTTGAGGATGTATTTGAATTCTTGTTCGGCGTGTTCTGAGCGTGCTATTTTATCGAGTGCGTCGGCGATCGAGCGATCGGGATATCCCGTACCCTGGATAAACAATGTGCGAAAGCGGCTGATGAGTTCGGCCGGCTGCTCTCGTTGTACCAACTCCAGCCAATGCTTGTAAAGTAGCTGTTCTTCTTCGTGGCTTTGTCTGTTGTAGTCGTTCACTGTGGATTAACCCTCCGAGGGTGGGGCAGGAGCTTTCAGCGCTATTAGCTTGATGAATTGGCAAATGAATCGCAATAATTGAATCAACCAAGCTTCTCGCCGGCTGAGACTTATGGGTAGAAGCTGTCAGCAGCTTAAGCCGATCGATATTTTTTGCTTAGTTAAACTATTTATCAACACCAGCATGACATGAATTGTTGGTAATTAGCAAGGCCTTAAATCACCATCGACTGTGTAAAGTATTGGTAAAGATTGTGGGTGGGTACGGGATAATTTCTTAGTGGGCAGACGATTTAGTATTAGGATGATCAAGGTCAATCCTGATCCGCAGCCCGCTGTTAGTTAAATTTGAGGTTGGGCGGGGTAGAATTAGCTGTGAAAATAATTATTTGAAATGTGAGTGCTGGTTATGGTTTGTCGTGTAAGTATCGCCCAACTATCTGAAATTTTCAGTGTACCTTTGCCTGCTGTGTCTGAGGGCGTTTTGACAGCTTTAGGGACAGGTATTGCCACAGATACGCGCACTCTTGAGGGGGGCGAAGTATTTTTGGCGCTGCGGGGAGAGCATTTTGACGGCCATCAATTTGTGGCAAAAGCCCGGGATTTGGGGGCGATTGCGGCGATAGTCGATCGAGATTGGCAAGAGGAATTACCTAATTTTCCGCTGTTGCGCGTAGATGATACTTTAAAAGCTTATCAGTCGATCGCCCGCTGGTGGCGTGACCAATTCAGTATACCTATAGTTGCTGTTACTGGGTCTGTAGGTAAAACTACTGTTAAAGAGTTAATTGCGGCGCTTTTGTCAACGACGGGAAATGTTCTTAAAACTCTATATAACTACAACAATGAAATTGGCGTACCAAAAACTCTGTTGGAGCTTTCACCGACCCACAATTATGCTGTAATTGAAATGGGAATGCGCGGGAGTGGCGAAATTGCGCTGCTGTCGCAAATTGCGCGTCCTACTGTGGCGGTAATTACTAATGTAGGAACGGCACATATCGGGCGATTAGGATCGGAAGAGGCGATCGCCCAAGCTAAGTGCGAACTATTAGCAGAAATGCCTGCGGATAGCATTGCTATTCTAAATCACGATGGTGACAGATTAATCGCAACTGCGTCAAAAGTTTGGCAGGGAAAAACTTTAACTTATGGTTTAGAAGGCGGGGATTTGTGCGGAGAATTGCTGAATCATAATACAATGTTAATAGAAGGTGTGGAATTGCCGCTGCCGCTGGCTGGACGCCACAATGCTGTAAATTATTTAGCGGCGTTGGCGGTAGGAAAAGTGTTAGGTATTGATTGGGAAGTTTTAAAGCAAGGTTTGTCTGTGCAGTTACCGGATGGACGGGCGCGCCGCTACGATTTGCCGCAGGATATTGTGATTCTGGATGAGACTTACAATGCTGGTTTGGAGTCGATGCTGGCGGCCCTGAGACTGTTAGCAGATACTCCTGGAAAGCGCCGGATTGCGGTGTTGGGAACGATGAAGGAATTGGGCGATAGGGCGATCGAATTTCACCGACAAGTGGGAAGGGCGGCGCGAGATTTGAATCTCGATGCTTTGTTTGTTTTTGCTGATTTTGAGGAAGCGGCGGCGATGGCTGCTGGTGCGGCGGGTTTGCCTTTTGTGGAGGTAGGAGATATTACAGCCAAGGATGGGCGGGAAGATTTAGCAAAGCGGTTGTTGGGATTTGTCGAAAAGGGCGATCGTATTTTATTTAAGGCCTCTCATTCGGTGGAGTTAAATCGAGTTGTGGAGAAGTTTCGCGCTGATTTGGCTGGCGACTAATAGAAAAGAAATTTTGGGGATTTGAAATTATGCGATCGCTTCTAGTCGATCGCCGCCTCAAACTCACGTTTCGAGCGTTGATGGGTAGGGTAAGATGCCCATCTGCACCTAAGTCCCGAGGGCTCAATATTTTGATAGCCCTCTGGCCTCGATTTCGATATCGGGAGCGATCTCAATTATTGAAATTTTGGCATTTTCAACTACTGTATTTCCCATCATTGTATTGTGCATTGCCTCAAACTTAGATTCATCTTTAGTAATTCGTTCGTAGTGCAGAATTACGTGATAACGCTTTTCAATCGGCTCTCCCGAATCCGAAATTTCCACCGCGTCCCAATCTATATTTTGAGAGTCTTCGGCTTGCTGGCGGTAGCGAGAGGCTAAATGTTCTAAGGCGATCGCGATCGCGTGTTCTTTCGTTTGTCCGTAAAAATTCATGGTATCATCAGGCCGATCGCTCAGAGATGATGATATTTGACAAAGATACTGCCCGTTTGATTGAGCGCAAACGTCGATCGCAATTGTTCCAGTAGTGCGATCGGGATTTATTTGAGTCATAAGCTGTTCGGCATTTAAAAGACGATAGTAGGGTGCGTCAGTCCATAAGCGTTTCCCTTGTCCAGTAAGTATTCTAACTGACGCACCCTACAAGGCTGGAACTCACCCCAGCACAAGTTTTAGGAGCCGGGGAAGCATGACCTATTTCAGGATATGTCGAAAAAAAGCTAAAATATCGATTAGTTTTCGTTGGACTTGTCATGTCGGAGAGGAGATATGAATTCAGTTGAGGAGACCGGATTGTCACAAATCGTTGACTTGCCACTGATAGGGTCTGCTGAACAATATCTCTTCTCAGTCGAAGACAATCGAGAGCGTGCTGATAAGCTAAAAGAATTACTTGTCCCTAAGCTTAAAATAATCATTAAACAAGCTTGTGACCAAATTCACCAAGTTTATGGCACAGATGTACTCTCAGATTGTCGAATAACGACTACACCAGCTCATCGCTCTGGAGCCAAGAAAACCAAGCCATTCAAAATAGCAAGCGCTGGCTTGACTATAAAAGGAACTTGGTATTTCCAACTGAGATTCGAGTGTACTTATGATAGTTTATTTGTGAACTTTTTTGGATTAAGAGGACTAGAAGGGAATCCGATTGTTCAAGTCCTGAAGAAGCATTTGAAAGATGTTACTCAGATTTGGGAGCAGGGTGAATATGAAGTTTACTCTGAAACTATTGCACCGAAAGAAGATGAAAATTTAGAGTATGATGAGTTAATTAAGAAGCTGCAATTGGTTCCTGAACGAGAGTGGAAAGGTACTTATATTCTGAGTCCATCCCTAGTTCTTCCTATTAAAGACCTAGATGCAACTCAGCCAGTGATTGATAACTTTGTCGAACTCTTTGCTATCTTTCGTGCTGCAATAAATGTGTATCTTGGTGAGGAAGACCATTTTGAGGACTACCTAAAATGTTTGAGGGATTGGCAAAATCCGCTTCAAATTCAGGAATCTGTAACTACTACTAGATACTTTCCTGATGAAGTAGATTCAGTACAAACATTTCGTGAGGGGGCAGTACGGCAAGTTTCAGTCAACGCCTATGAACGAGAGCCTAAAGCTCGGCAAAAATGTATTGATTATTACGGTTCAAGTTGCTCTATTTGTGATTTCGATTTTGGCAGAGCTTTTGGGCAACTGGGAAAAGGTTTCATTCATGTTCATCATCTAAGACCCCTTTCAGAAATTGCAGAAGAGTATGAAATTGATCCTATAAAAGATTTGCGTCCTGTTTGCCCAAATTGTCACGCTATGATTCATCGTAGTTCACCACCATTAAGTCTTGAAGAAATCAAGATGTTGTTAAAGTCTGCTCGTGATTCTACTATCTAATATGTTTTGTTGACTTATTCTAACCGATAGTTTACAAAAATTAGATCCCCGATTTCTTCAAAAAGCGGGGATCTAATTTTTCTGTTTGACTCCAGATAGCACCTACCAGGAGTCAAATGCACTACTTCGCGGCTTGACGCTCTTTTGCCGCCTTAATCACTTCTTCAGCGATGTTATTCGGACAAGGAGCATAGTGCGAGAAGGACATGGAAAACTGACCGCGGCCAGATGTCATAGTACGCAAATCGCTAATGTAACCAAACATTTCGCTCAACGGTACATCTGCCTTGATCCGTGCTCCTGTTTGTCCTGTCTCCTGAGATTTCATCATCCCCCGGCGGCGGTTGAGGTCGCCGATCACGTCGCCCATGTAATCATCTGGAGTGAATACATCGACATTCATAATCGGTTCGAGCAACTGAGGCGCAGCTTTAGGCAGAGACTGCCGATAGGCCGCTTTGGCAGCAATTTCAAAGGCCATTGCTGACGAGTCAACGGGGTGGAAACCGCCGTCTAGTAGGGTGAATTTCAAGTCTAGGCAGGGGAATCCAGCCAAGACGCCTTTGTCGATGCAGCTTTCAAAGCCTTTTTCGACCGCTGGCCAATATTCTCTCGGCACGCTACCACCAGTCACTTTGGACTCAAACTGGAAGCCACTTCCCACCTCACCAGGCTCGATCACATAGCCAATTTTCGCAAATTGACCGGAACCACCTGATTGCTTTTTGTGGGTGTATTCGTCTTCGAGGCGCTTGGTAATCGACTCGCGGTAAGCCACTTGTGGTTCGCCGACTTCTACTTCGATGCCGTGGGTGCGCTTGAGAATGTCTACTTTGATGTCGAGGTGTAACTCGCCCATCCCCTTAAGAATCATTTCGCCGCTTTCTAGATCCGTCACCATGTGGAAGGATGGGTCTTCTTGCACCATTTTGGTGAGGGCTGCTCCCATTTTTTCTTCGCCGCCTTTTTGTTTCGGTTTGACCGAAATCGAAATAACGGGATCGGGGAATACCATCGGCTCTAGGGTGGCGGGATTTTTGGGGTCGCAGATGGTGTGTCCGGTGCGGACGTTTTTCATACCGACGATCGCCACAATGTCCCCTGCTTGGGCAGATTCAATTTCTTCGCGCGAGTTGGCGTGCATTTCCACCAAACGGCTGATCCGCTCGGTTTTGCCTGTGGCGGTGTTGAGTACGGTGTCGCCCTTGGACAATTTACCGGAGTACAGGCGCGTGAAGGTTAAAGCACCGTAGCGATCGTCCATGATCTTAAACGCGAGTGCCCGCAATGGCCGATTGGGATCGACAAGGGCAAACTCGCCGGTTTCATTTCCATCGAGATCGACTTCTGGCTGTGGTGTGACTTCCATCGGGTTTGGCAGGTAGTCAACTACGGCATCGAGAACCAACTGTACGCCTTTGTTTTTAAACGATGAGCCGCAGTAGGTGGGGAAAAATGCCCGATCGCGAGTACCTTTGCGAATACAGCGCTTGAGGTCATCAATACTCGGTTCATTGCCTTCGAGATATTGTTCCATCAGAGCGTCGTCTTGCTCTACTGCCAGTTCGATCAACTGTTCGCGCCAAGTTTCGACATCATCGACCATATCGGCGGGGACATCTTTAATTTCGTAGTTCATCGGATCGCCGGAGTCATCCCAGATCCAGGCTTTGCGGGTCAGCAAATCGACTACGCCACAAAACTTTTCTTCTATGCCGATCGGCAATACCATCACCATCGGTTTAGCGCCAAGGATTTTATCAACTTGCTTGACAACGCGGTAAAAATCTGCACCGGTGCGATCGAGCTTGTTGATGTAGATGACGCGAGCGACTTTGGAATCGTTAGCGTAGCGCCAGTTGGTTTCCGATTGCGGTTCAACTCCACCCGAACCGCAGAACACACCAATGCCACCATCGAGAACCTTCAAAGAACGGTAAACCTCGATCGTAAAATCGACGTGTCCCGGGGTATCGATGATGTTGAGCTGATGCTCGTTCCAGAAGCAGGTGGTAGCAGCGGACTGAATCGTAATACCGCGCTCTTGCTCCTGTTCCATGAAGTCAGTAGTCGCCGCGCCTTCGTGAACTTCACCAATTTTGTGGATTTTACCTGTCAGTTTCAGGATTCTTTCTGTTGTGGTGGTCTTGCCAGCATCTACGTGGGCGAAGATGCCGATATTTCGATAACGAGTGAGATCTTTCATAATTACTGTTGAGATTAAATGCGACGAACCGTCGGCGACCACCTGCAAGCGTGACAAGCGAGGAATCAATGTTGCCTGGTAAGGCCAGTACAGGCCGGATTTCCGTTTCCCGGTTTCTGGCAGGACTATCTTAATTTTGACACTTCTCCGTCATTCCTGCGAAGGATTCTGGGTTTAATAAGTGCCCCAAGCCTGACAACTCATAAAAATACCCTAGACCAAGGGAAAAATCGTCTCCGAAAGTAGGTTGGGTTGAGGCACTCCTACCCAAGAAATTCGTGTTTTTGACGCTTCGCTCAACCTGATATTTTGCACCATTCTCAGCAAAACCCTATAAACTGGGTTTCTTGACAAAAAAACTATGATTTTACGTGACTTTGTGGCAAGAAACCCGCTTTCTGACATTAAATAGGCAAATGCAAATAAACCGCCCTACGGGAAGAGGGCTGGTTTGGCAGCAATAAACAGCAGGCTTTGATATATATTCGCTTAACCGGCCACTACCAAATATTATTAAAAACCTCGTTGCTGCGTTCAAAACTATCTAAGTCAAAATCGACCCACTCATCATCCGCTGATATCTCCGCTCCAATTCATCCCGCACCACCGGCCACTGATTCAAACTTTCATCATTCTCAATTACCATTTGAGCCGCCGCCCTCGCCAACTCCAAAACCTCCTGATCCTCCACCAAACTCGCCAAAGCAAAATCAGGCAAACCCGACTGCCGAGTTCCCAAAACCTGACCAGGCCCGCGCAATCTCATGTCCATTTCCGCAATAAAAAAGCCATCTTGAGATTGTTCTAAAACCTTCATTCTCTGCATAGCTTCCCCCGATTTGGAACCGGGCATTAACAAACAATAAGAACGGTTGCTGCCCCGACCGACTCGACCCCGCAACTGGTGAAGTTGCGACAGTCCAAAACGCTCCGAATTTTCAATCAGCATTACCGTGGCATTCGGCACGTCTACTCCCACTTCGACGACAGTAGTAGATACTAAAATATCAGTTTCTTTGTCTCGAAACTTAGAAATTGCTTCATCTTTGTCAGCACTGCTCATTCTACCGTGCAGCAAACCCACCTTAAACTCAGGAAATACACTTTTTTCAAGTTTTTCTTTTTCTTCAATTGCCGATCGCACATCTAACTTTTCCGACTCCTCCACCAGCGGCAGCACCACATAAACTTGACGCCCGCTCGCCACTTCCCGCCGAATCAAATCGTAAGCTTGGATGCGTTCTTTGGCAGACAGTACAGTTGTTTGAATCGCCTGCCTGCCGGGGGGAAGTTCATCAATTTGACTCACATCTAAATCCCCGTGTAGTGTCAGGGCCAGCGTCCGGGGAATGGGAGTTGCCGTCATCGTCAAAACGTGGGGAGCTTCGCCTTTTTGCTGCAATTTAGCGCGCTGGTGTACACCGAATCTGTGCTGTTCGTCAATTACCGCCAAACCCAATTTATGGAAATTCACCGTATCTTGAATTAGCGCGTGAGTTCCCACTAAAACGGGCAATTCTCCGGTTTCTAATTGGTTGTGAATTTCGCGGCGCTTGGCTATTTTTGTGGAACCAGTTAACAGTTCGACAGACAAGTGCATCAAGTTAAACCAACCTACCAATTTGCGATAGTGCTGTTCTGCCAAAACTTCTGTCGGTGCCATTAAAGCGGCTTGATAGCCGGATTGAATTGCTGCTAGCATTGCCACGACTGCTACTACAGTTTTGCCGGCGCCGACATCGCCTTGCACCAATCTATTCATCGGTTGCGACGAAGCTAAATCGTTGAGGATGTCGTTAATTACTCTTTCCTGAGCATTAGTCAAGGCAAAAGGCAATATTTCATAAAAATGTTCGATCAATTTGCCAGTCGGAATGATGACTGCACTCGCTTGAGCTTTCCTTTGGGTTTGGCGGCGCTTTAAAAGTCCTAATTGCAGGTAGAAAAATTCGTCAAAAACTAAGCGGCGGCGGGCGGCGGCCAAACAATCTCGATCGAGCGGAAAGTGAATATTAGTCACGGCATCGGCTAAACCCATTAAACCGTAACGCTCGCGCAAATCCTCTGGTAGGGATTCTGGCAACATTTTTGCCGCCGGCATTGCAGCCAAAATCGATCGCCTCACCGAACCAGCATCCACCCCCTCCGTCAGCGGATAAACTGGTATCAGGCGGCCGACTTTCATTGATTCGATCGCACCGCCGGAGTCGTCTAATACTTCTAACTCAGGATTTTCTAAAGTAATTCCATATTTACCTTGCTTCACCAACCCGGAAGCTGCCAGCACCGCACCAGTACAATACTCGCGCTTTTTAAATTCTTGCCAGCCGCGATTACTGTAGCGAGGGCCTGCAAAAAAACGACTAATTTTTATTTCTCCGGTGCGGTCTTTTAAAATTACTTCTAATATGGTTAACTTCTTATTCTTCGGGCTAGAAAAGCAATTACAGCGCTTTACTTCTGCGATTAAAGTGACAGTTTCCCCGGCTATTAGCTCGCGAATTTGTACTTGCTTTGCATAGTCGATGTGGTTGCGGGGATAGTAGTAAAGCAAGTCATATACAGTGTATAAACCCAGTTTTACCAAGCGGTTGCCGTTGGCGGGGCCGATGCCGGTGACGCGGGTTAACTGTTGGTCGAGAGTCAGGCTGGGCGGTGGCGGGGCTGTACTCAGGGGTACTGTTCGGGGAACGGAAAGTGTTGGGGCGGTTAGTTCAGAAGCGTTAGCGTTTGCGGGTCTGACTTCTCTTGCTTGTTCTTGCTGGTGGCGAGTTTCTTGTTCCCAAACTTGCTCCATTTGCCTCAGAAAACTGACCGTAATGGCGATCGAATGTTGGCGCTGTTCGAGATCTTTCTGAGGGTAGATGTCAAATTCAGCGGCTAGTTGTCTGGCTCGATCGCGCGCCGAAGCCGCCACAGAACCTGCAAGTTGTCTCAAACTCAGGCCCAGAAACTCGCTGAAGCGGTATTGACTGCCTTGGATGTCGTTAAATCCGCGATCGGCTTCTACTGAAAGAGCTTTTTGCAATCGCTGCCATTCGGGTTGGTTATTAGTCATCAGTCATTAGTAATTAGTCATTAGTTATTAGTTATTAGTCATTAGTCATTAGTTATTAATCATAGCTCAAGAATTCCCGACAATTGACAACTGACAACTGGCAACTGTCAACTGACAACTGTCAACTGACAACTGTCAACTGTCAACTGACTAATCTTCAAACCAACTCGATCGCCAAGCCGACTCAGCCTCCACCACAGCGAGTTCCCGCTGCTTTTTCTGGTAATCGCGGCCCAGCGAGTTCAACTTTACAGACAGGTTACGAATTTGCTGGCGCCAAGCCGAGGTTCCCGCATCGGCAAACTCTATTTCCGATAGCCGCAGTTTAATCGCTGTAATGTGCAGCGCCCTACTACCAAAGGTTGCTGCCAATTTTCGCGATGCTGATGAGGCATCGGTTTCAATGATTAAGTTTAATAAGTTCGGCGGCCCGGCAACACTATCGCCGGAGGATTCAGCTTGAGAAGCAGCTTCTAGAACCGGTTCAGGCAATTGACTCGGCAAGATTCCCGACTGTTGCAGCAAGCGGTTGGTGTCGCGAGAAAGCAGCTTGAGTATATGGGCGATCGACTTTTCAATACTATTTTGCCAGCGTGCCAAACTTTCAGGGGAATTGGCGTTTGGCAATTGATAATTTGCCAATGAAAATAGATAGTTAATGGCCGAAACTTGGTTTTTTTCCTTTTCGTCTTCTTCCTTGTCGTCTGATTTGTCTTCCTCTTCATCGAAGTCGTCTTCCTCTTCATCGAAGTCGTCTTCCTCTTCGTCTTCTTCTTCCTCTTCCTCTATTTCTTCATCTGCTTGTGATTCAGTCACCAGCGATCGCAATTTTTCCTCCGACGCCGCAGCCAAAGCCCTTACAGACTGCTGCATTTTTTGCCGCGCCTCGAAGGACAACTTGAGAAACGACTCCGGTACTGCTTGAGTGCAAAGGTGATAGCAAGCCAAAATTAACTGCTGCCGCACCGCTTGTCCCAACGCAGTTAAATAACCTTCGTAGGTACTGCTAAACTCCAACTTCAAGGCTGCTAAAGCCTCTTCGAGTCCTGCCAAATCTTGCTCTATTCGCTCTCTTGGTCGCACCATATCTCTCGTATAAAATTAAAATAGGACTTATATCATTTCCGGTTACACCAGAATGATGTTGACTGTTGACGGTTGACTGTTGACGCCGTGAACAGTGAACAGTGAACAGTGAACAGTGAACTCTAATTTACTATGCCGATGCTAACGGATTTGATATTACGCAAGTTTTCCATTTTTAGGCTGTCTGTAGTAGTAAGGTTTGCAGTGCCCACACTACAAATATAGTCTGTCGATAAGTCCTATAAAAATTAAAAATTAAAAATGCAAAAAATTGATTTTTCACATTTTTAATTTTTAATTCTCTATCTTAATTTGGGATTATTGAACACCCATTTGGGCTGCCACTTCATCGGCAAAGTTAGCTTCTACCTTTTCAATGCCTTCGCCCAAGACAAAACGCACGAATCGGCGCACTTGGATATTTTCTCCAATTTGGGCGATCGTTTGTTTCACCAACTCTTCCACCGAGATATTCTGATCTTTAATAAAAGGCTGATCCATCAAAGATAACTCTTTCATGCGCTTCTCAATCCGCCCTAGAACAATCTTTTCTTTGATGTTTTCCGGCTTATTGCCCAAGTCATCTTTGCCCATTTCAATTGCCTTTTCTCTTTCGACAACTTCGGCGGGGATATCTTCAACTTTCACGTATTCCACATTCGGGCAAGCTGCAATTTGCATCGCAATATCCCGCACCAACTTTTGGAATTCTTCGCGACGTGCCACAAAATCTGTTTCGCAGTTAACTTCCACGAGCACTCCCACGCGGCCGCCCGTGTGAATGTAGCTACCTACAAGTCCTTCTGAGGCAACTCGTCCACCTTTTTTACCTGCCGAAGCCAGACCTTTTTTCCGCAGCCACTCGATGGATGTTTCCATATTGCCTTCGTTTTCAACGAGGGCTTTTTTGCAGTCCATCATGCCCGCGCCAGTTTTTTCGCGCAGTTCTTTAACAAGTTTTGCAGATATGTCCGCCATCTTCTTTAAGTTCCCAATCAAAATTAGTTATTAGTCATTAGTCATCAGTCATTAGTCATCAGTCATTAGTCACTAATTTTAATGTTAATGATTAGACCAAAGTGAATAAATACCCAGTGGATATTAGTACCGACTTTGTAAGTGTAGCGCCAGAATGAATTCTGGCCCTCACACAATGAATGCTTTTGCCAGAGCTCTACTAATGACTTAGACTCGTGCTAAGCAGTCGCCCATTTAAATTGTATATTCAGGGCGGGCGGGACGCCCACCCCACAAGACTTTAATCTTTTTTGAGATACAATTTAAATGCAGACCAGCTTATGTACAATTAAAAATTAAAAATATCCAACTAAAAATAATAATTATTTTTAATTTTCAATCTTTAATTTTTAATTTTCTGGTGTCAGATTCCGAGGGCAATACTAGCTCTCGGTTTCTTCGCCCTCGGCTTCAGCGGCGTCGTCGGGATCTACATAATCGGGGTCATCCAATTCTTCGATTTCGACATCATATTCAGCGCCTTCGTAACCACCATCGTAGTCGTAGTCTTCCTCAGAGTCGCCGCCCTGCTGACCGTGACGACCTTCGTAGATGGCATCAGCCAACTTGCCGACAATCAGCTTGATCGATCGAATAGCATCGTCATTCGCCGGAATCGCAATGTCAACCAAATCCGGGTCGCAGTTGGTATCCAACAGAGAGACGATCGGAATTCCTAACTTTTGGCATTCCAACACCGCATTATACTCGCGACGTTGGTCTACCAGCACCACTCCGTCGGGAATCTTCCGCATAGATTTAATCCCGCCCAGATATTTCTGGAGTTTCGCCATTTCTCGGCGCAGTACCGAAGCTTCTTTTTTCGGCAGCAAATCGAGGGCACCGATTTCCTCGCGGCGCTCCAAATCCTTGAGGCGCTCCACGCGGGACTTAATCGTCGTCCAGTTGGTGAGCATTCCCCCCAACCAGCGCTGATTGACGTAATAAGCACCGCAGCGTTGAGCTTCTTGGGCTACAATCCCGGCAGCTTGGCGCTTCGTACCCACGAACAAAAACTTTTTGCCTTTTTCTGAGGCAACTCTCATGTACTCGTAGGCGTCTTCCATAAGCTGAGCGGTTTGCACGAGGTCGATGATGTGAACCCCGTTGCGCTCTGTGAAAATGTAGGGAGCCATTTTTGGGTTCCACCGGCGGGTTTGGTGTCCGAAGTGAACCCCTGACTCTAACATTTGAGCCAAACTGACTACTGGCATTGTATTTTTAACTCCTAATTCGGGTTAATCCTCCACCCGGTCGTATTTCTGAAGGTTTGCGCCCTAGAAACACCCGAAAACCCGGATGTGCGAATTTAAACAACTTTTCTAGTTTATCACAGCGCGCGCTACTTTTTCTGACAATTTTATATCACTAGGTTTCAACTCAGACGTTGCACCATTGTCAAGAACGGGCAAGATGCCCGTTCCACAAAGAACGAGTTTTCTTGTGGAACAGGCATCTTGCCTGTTCCTAAACAAGTAATTGAGAATGGTGCAAGATGTGAGTTTAAAGGGGCGGTGGGCACCCGGAGGTGAGATATAGTGCGGGGTACGCACGCTGCGGTTAAAGTTACTTGCAAGCGCTTGTAAAAAACGAAAAATCCAGGTGGGAGGTTGCCAATGCCTTTGTTCGCTTGTGAGAGAATGGCGTTGTTGGTGCGCCTCTGGTGCCTTCTACCTTCGATCGAGCTGGTATCCATTTTTTTCGGCCAATTCAGTCAGCTTTAGTACCCTGCCCTCTCGATCCGCAAAAATCCCAAAGCTAAAAACGTCATGCCCATACCCATTCTCGTTCTGCTTGAAGTTCTAATTGTCATCGCACTTTCGAGACTTGTAGGTTTAGGATTTCGAGCGATAAAACAACCTCAAGTCATTGGAGAAATTGTCGCAGGAATTATGCTTGGGCCTTCTCTATTTGGCTTAGTTGCACCAGATTTAGCAACAGCACTTTTTCCAGCCGAAGCCGTTCCCTTCCTCAACGTATTGTCTGAGGTGGGGCTGATCTTTTTCATGTTCTTGATTGGTTTGGAATTGAATCCCAAGTACCTCAAAAGCAATTTAGATATAGCGATTTTAACTTCCCACGTCAGCATTCTAGTGCCGTTTTCCCTGGGAAGCATCCTAGCACTGCTGCTGTATCCCATCGTTTCAAATAATAGCGTTTCGTTTACAGCCTTTGCCCTATTTTTGGGCGCGGCCATGTCAATTACTGCCTTTCCGGTGCTGGCAAGAATTATTACAGAACACAACTTGCAGAATACAAAATTGGGGACGCTGGCCCTAACTTGCGCTGCGGTAGATGACGTAACGGCGTGGTGTTTGTTAGCGGTGGCGATCGCAGTTACTCGTACTAATTCGATGATCGGTGCTTTGCCGACAATTATTGAGTCTTTAATTTACATCGGTTTCATGCTGACTGTAGTCCGCTGGTTCTTGCAGCGGCTTTCCAAACACTACAACCGCACTGGCAGATTAACACAGTTAGTGCTATCCGGCATTTACATGGGAGTTTTAGCTTCTGCCTTAATTACTGAATTGATCGGCATTCATTTAATTTTCGGTGCATTTTTGCTGGGTGCTGCTATGCCTAAAAATGCGGGATTAACCAGAGAATTAGCTGAAAAAACCGAAGACTTTGTACTAATATTTCTGCTGCCCATATTTTTTGCTTATAGCGGGTTGCGGACTCAAATCGGCTTGCTCAACAGCCCCGAATTGTGGCTGCTGTGCGCCGCAGTTTTGGGAGTGGCTATTGTCGGCAAGTACGTCGGGACTTACGTTGCCGCCAGAGTCTGTGGTATAAGCAACCGCGAAGCTTCAGCCCTGGGATGGCTGATGAATACTCGTGGTTTGACTGAACTAATTGTGCTAAATATCGGTCTTTCCTTGGGTGTAGTTTCGCCGCTACTATTTACGATGTTAGTCATCATGGCTTTAGTGACAACTTTTATGACTTCCCCGCTGTTGGAGTGGACTTATCCAAAACGGTTAATTAGATTAGATATTTCCGAAGTAAACTCTGAGGATTCAGAATTAGAAAATTCACCAAAGGCTGACAGCAGCGAAGAAACTGCTAACAAATTGCTGCCCACTTATCGAATTTTAGTACCCGTTGCCAATCCCAGCACGCAGAAAGGTTTACTGCGACTAGCGGTAGCGCTGGCGCAGCCTGCTGCTGGTATGGGTGGTGAGGATTTACAGTCGGCGGCGGTTCATCCTCTGAGTTTGATAGAATTAAATGATGACTATGCCTTTGAAAGTACGCCTGCGGAAGCCGATCGCATTATTCAAGAACGTCGCTCGAAATTATCAGAATTGATTGAGAGTTTGGAACTGCCGGAGGCGAGAAAATTCGTACATCCCATCATTCGGGTTACTAATGATGTAGCCAGGGAGACGGCACAAATTGCGGAAATAGATCGCGCGGATTTGATTTTAGTAGGGTGGCACAGACCTACTTTTAGCAGCAACCGTTTGGGAGGACGTGTCGGCCAAATTCTCAGCAACGCTAAGGTGGATGTAGCAATTTTTGTTGACAGAGGCCGGGAAAGGTTGAATAACTTGTTAGTACCTTACGCGGCAAACATTCACGATGATTTGGGTTTAGAATTGGCGCTGAGACTGTTAGTTAATAGCGAGGAACGCCGTTTGACGGTGCTGCGGGTGGCGGTTGACGGGGAAGCTGAAAACGAGCTGAGTTACGATTTTCAGCGAGTGATGGAGCAGTTACCGGTTGAGGTACGATCGCGCATTGAAACTCCGATTGTGGAGGCTGCTGAGCCCATTCAAGCAGTGGTTGCGGCTTCTGCTAATGCTGATTTGACTATTGCGGGTACGAGTCGGGAGTGGGGAATTGAGCGGCAAACTTTGGGACAGTATACTGATGAATTGGCTGTGCAGTGTCATTCTTCGCTACTGATTGCGCGGTGTTACGTTAGAGTTCGATCGCACTTGGCATCGGTACTGCCTCAAATGTAGTCAGTTGACTGTTGACTGGTGGCAGTTGTTATTAGTTATTGGTTATTGGTTATTGGTGAGTTAGTACCAATGCCCAATGCCCTGTTTGGCCAATGCCCAATGCCCTGTTTGGCCAATGCCCTGTTTGGCCAATGCCCAATGCCCAATTATTAATTAGCAAGATGATGAATCATTTAAGCCTGAAATCACTGGCATTTTACGGGATTGCGATCGGCTCAGTTGCACTGCTGTTTAAAGTAGTAACTGCTTATGGGGAAACAAATTTAAAGGCGGCCCCGGCAATTGCGGGAACTTATCGCTTCGATCCTAAAAATTTGCCCGAATGTCTAAATTCTGATGTTTTGGTATTGACAATCGAGCAATCGGGGGTTTATTTGAGCGGTAATTTGCGATCGAGCAGCAGGGAGGGCAGGGAAAAAACAGCCGAGGAGAAACCTTCTCTATTTGGTAAGTGGGAAACTCAAGGATTGAACTTGTCGGGTGCGGTTCCTAATTTAGCTGGTTGCAGCGACTCCACAGCAACCGGTCAAAACAGTTCTGTTAAAATGCGCGGAATTGTGGAGCAAGAAAGCCTCAAGGGAAAAATTAGTCTAACTGATAAGGCGGCGGCTACTGATTTTACGGCTCAAAGAGAAGCGGTGGTGCAACCCCAAAAGCAGCAACATTGATTGATCCCAATAGAGAATAAGAAATGGGAAATGGGAAATTCTTTGACGCTTTCCGACTCTCCCCTTCTCCCCTCATGAAGCAAGGAATCACAAAGCTGCGGCGGGGTGGGGGAGTGGGCGATCGAACTCCGGCCGCCGGAGCTCGCCTGTGACGGTCGGTTGCTGCTAAATTAGAAAATATACCTAAAAGTCAATGATAAAAATAAAGTATCCCAGAGAAGTTCTTGGTTGAGAATTTGTCTTGCTCAAGACCCCCCGTGCCCGTATAGTTTGTTTGGAATGGATGTTGCCGTGATATTAATGCCGTCAGAAACTTCGCTTACCCAGTCAAACCCGTTAATTTTAGACAGTTTGCCAGACTTGTCGCCCTCCGATGGGGGATGTCCCCGCCGAGCCAGATTGCAAATTGACTTGATGTTGCTGGCGATCGAAGCCTTGTATCTCGGAGGTGCGGAAGAAATGCTGGCCGTGTCAAAGGACCTGGAATTGCAATCAATTATCAAAAATCGGGTTGCCCTTTGGCTGATGCGTAATACTAACCCGCTGAGACGCTACACGCAGCGCCGCTCCCTTACGATGGTGGAGGCAAAAGCGCTGGTGGCGATCGCCTGTAATATGGCGCGTAAGTTAACCGCGACAATTCGGCAGTTGCTGCTAGACTCGCAGCAGTTGCGATCGAAAAATATCCCCCTCAACCAGCACTTGCCGCTGGCCGAGTATTTAGAACGCTTTCGAGCTCACTTTCGATCGCGCATGAACCCCAAGCGATCGCTAGTTGCAGCTTACGATTCCGATGACAAGCTCAACGAACTAGCTTTGAACTTGTTGAGCAAACTGCTATTTTGTACAGGCACAGCCGGAATGCAGCGCTTCTGGGTTAGCCTGTTTGATGGAGAAGTTGAATAAAAAATGACTATTAGGCGTCAGTACAGTCTGCCAAATTGCACCCTGGTTCTAGAAGGGTTGAGCGATGGATCGGCAGCCAGCCAGTTAGATCTACGGCCGGTGCTTTCCATATTAATGAGCGCTGAATGCTATGTTACAGGTCTTGGCGAGCCCCTAAGCGGGGGACGGGAGTTTTTTGAAAGCTTGGTGAGGGCCGTCAGCAGCTACGCTCAAGAATTTATGAGCGGAGTGCATTATCCCGATCGCTACGGCCCGAATGTGGGTATGGTGCAGTTACACAGAATTGACGGGAATGTGCATCGGTTGACCGTTCTACCCGCCTCCACAGGCAGCGCCACCCAAATCGATCAAAAAACAGAACTGTCGGCAAAAGTAGATTTGACGACGGTACAGCTATTTGACTTGGTAGAGGCGATCGATCAGTTTTTTGCCGACACGCAGACACTGCCGGAATTGTCCCTGCAATTAACCCCAATTTCCAGGCGTTATATCAAGTCTGCCGAACCTTTGGCGAAGCGGACTTTACCTGCTGTGGTGGGGGTGTCGAGTTTGGCTTTGGCGGCGATGGCGTTTTTCTTGGTGCCGGTGCCGGAAGTCCAGCGCCAGAGAGATCCGGTGCCGCAGCCCAATCCAGCGGGCCAGAATCAGGGGACGCCGAATCCGGGCGGATCGGGTTCGCCTAATCCCAATCCCACGCCCCCTGCTGACGGTTTGCTGCCTGGGAATCAAACTCCGAACGCTGAATCGACTTCGCCGACTCCGATCCCCGCCCCGCAGCCGGACGCTTCACCTAGCGCCACACCGCAGTCGAGCACTTCACCGGAAAGCACGCCCAGCCCTGTTGCTGAAGGTTTGGCAAGCCCAGATGTGGCAGCCCTGCCAATTACCGATCCAGGGGAAATTGACCTGTTGAGGGGCAAACTTTCCCAGCAAATTGATGGAGTTGTGAAGACTCAGCCTCCGGTTGATGCGGAGTTGGTTTATCGGGTGAGTGTGGCCCCAGACGGGGCGATTGTCGGTTACAAGCCGGAAAATTCGGCAGCAGTCGAGAGATCCGAAACGCTGTTGTCGGAGTTGCTTTACAAACCCATTGGCACCAGGCCCCCTGCGGAACCGCTGGCTGATTTCCGCGTAGTTTTGGCACCAGACGGCAAAGTTCAAGTCACTCCTTGGTAATGGTTAACTGTTGACTGTTAACGGTTAACTGTTGACTGTTAACGGTTGACAGTTGACTGTTGACTGATACCAAATCCCGCTTAAATACTCCCTCAATCTCTTAGTCGGCGGAGGCAGACTTGGTTTTTCTAGTAGCGATTTCATATCGTTTCCGGTTGCATCGGTATTGTTCAAATGTCCAAACAGTCAGTTGTCATATCAATTCCGGTTGTATCGGAATGATGAAACCGCTCTTGACACAGAGGATACAGAGAAAGGGAAGAGAGAGATGAATACAGGACGATGCCAACGGATTTGATATCAATCGTCGAATCATCTACAAGCCGATTGCTGATTTAAAGGCCTGTTGGTGCTATCGGTTCAATATCTGGGTCAAATCCTCCGACTTGATTTGTGCGAATTATCCACAAAAATGCTCCCTGTTTTAATAAAACTTTGGCGATTTCATCTTGGGTGCGCCTCGGCAACATTGTTCGGTAACTAATAGCAGCTTTTATCAGGGTTGCTATACCAGCAAAAAAGGTTTTTTTCAGTTCAGAATCAATCCCCGCTAATCTCGAATTTTTTCGCCAATCTGGACGAACAATACCGAGGGGCATTAATACTGTTTCTAAACTTTCTCCTAATGCTACTAACTGGTGAAATCTTTGGGTTTGTGCGTCCGTAGGATGTGTTTTCAACCAGTCTTGAATCTGAGGATTTGACTCTATTTCGGAAGTGATTTTTTTAATTGTCGCGTAAATTGCCTGACTTGAATCTTGGACGCAAGAAGTGGCTGGGGTGACTAAACTTGCACCGGTGCCGTCTCCGCTGCGGTAGCGGGCCATCATGATATCTAGTTGCTGGTTTAATTCGGTTAAAGGCGACAAGGTTATCCCGTCAAAATCGTAGTCGCAACACACGCAGTCTAATTTACAGATGATATCGCAAACCGGGCGATCGCCCAACCAGCCGCGATGCAAGTCTCCCATATAACTTTGCCATTTGCTGGAACCGGCAACAATTCCGTCGGGATTGTGGGCGTAAACTTGTTTGTATTCTATGTCAAAACGCAGTTCGCTGGTAAAGCGATCGCGCACCACTTTTGCTACTCCGAAAGCAAAATGTCCGGTGACAATTCCCAACGGTGGCCGTTCGCCTTTTTTGCCGCCGATACCGCCGAAACTGTGAATCACTATCCCGATATCTCCTTCTTGCCAAGGGGGGATTGAAGCGTTTTCTTTAGCATCATTTGGCGTTAACAATACTCTTTTTGCTTGCCCTTTTTGGGCTGGTGTATTTTCCCAATTTTTGTTGCTTAAATAAGCGAGAGATTTTTTCAGTCCTAAATGTGTTTCATCGGGTGTTAATTGGGCAATTTTGCGGGGTTCGATTGCCTGCACTACAAATACACTGTCTGCGTCTCTTTCGCCGTAAATGTACCAACCGTCTGGATTTAATGGCGATTTTTCGATCAGGTGATTGGTAGACCTCGCTACGCCATTTTTGTCTGGCTGTACTTGTGGAATCCGAATAACTTCGGCGGCGCCGTCAAATTGTCGAGATGTTTTGTTGAAATGCCGGACAATAAATTTGTCGCTGTCGGGTTCTTTTCGCTGTAAAATTGAGACTAAGGCGCAGAAACGTCCGATAATTTGTACTGGTTCGCGATCGATCGTGAGTTCCTGGCGATCGCTGCTGCTATAATTAATCGCAATCACGGGCCTGCGTAGCATCACAGTCACGCTGTCTTCGAGTCTGCTGCCTGCTAGAGTTTCTAAAGGGCCGACATTTCGCCATCCGTTCAATCTATCGGGATGGATATTGCCAGATTTTTGACTTTTTTTAGTTTCTTGTGTGAAGTTTATATCTTGACTGACTGCGTGGACAAAAAACTGTACTTCGCGATTTGTACTCCACTTCAAAAATGCTGTTTTGCCAATTAAATTTTGATATTTTTTGGGTGCATTTATAACTTCAAAAAAGACTGTACCGTAGGGCTGGCGCTGTTCGTTGGATGGTAAAATTAAGCGCCCGTGCCAAAGAGCGATCGGCTTGTATAGATAGGCAACTGCTGCTGAATTTTCGCAAATTATCTCCGGCTGAAGCGCTGCTGAAATATCGCTTTTGCCTCCAAAAATAGTAGCAGTTAAATTGCCGTCACTTTCTACGAATCTGGGTTGTAAAAAAACCTTTTCAGCTTGTGAATTAGCGGTTAAATGACCCGTATTTTTTGTGAACGAGCGTGTAGAAAAAAGACGGTTGTTTTCAAATTTCGCCTGCAACCAATTGAAGAAAATCCGAATAAAAATAAATGCTGTTAAACCAAAAACAACAGCTAAAATAATCAGCCCCAGGATCAAAATGAATTGGTTGAAAGACTGACCTGACACTAAAAAAAATGTTGGCCAGATCAAAGAAAATGCCGCCATAATATCTAAAAGCGAGTTTTAGGTTCGATCCAGTCTGTGCTGGCTTGACTGCCGAAAACTAAGGGTTTGTCCTCGGTGACTGCTACCGTTTGCCCTGTCATATCCACTGCACAAAGAGGCCAATATCGATCGCCCAAATTGCCTGCGCGGAACAGAACTTTTCCGGGACAAACTTGACTCCAACCCAACAATACAGCATGAGTGTAAAGACTGCGAGCCGGAGCAACGGTATAAGTGTAATTATCATTTTTGTCCCAAATGACACCGTAGTCGGACATATCGGAAGAGTTGAAAAGTGCTTCAAATTCGCGGGCGAGAATGCGCGAACCATCTTGATTCCAAGAAACAGGCACTAAAATGGCGATCGTCCCGGACATATCTGTATCATCGCTAGCATACATCCCACTTTCGGCCAGTGGCGAAGCAGCCGCTACTGTTTGCAGTTCCCCGGTTTTGAGATTTTCCACAAACATGACACTGCTAACCCGACACCGGGCGAATTCCGGGTGGACTTGCAACTCAATTCGACTGTAAGCTGCGTATTGGCCGTTAGTTGATACTAAGGATGGACTGCGATAATAGCGGAGGCCTGTGCCTGCTGTGGAGCTCACTTTAGCATGAGTGGCACTAATCCATTCCCAAGGAACGGGATAAGGGCTATTTAAAGGGTCAGTCATCGGTTTTTTTTCCAAAAGTTTTACTGAATTATCCAACAGATTCAGGCTGGCACGCAACGGACTAGAAACCCGGTTTCTGCCTCGATGCTTGGCCACCAAACCCCAGATTTATAGAAACCGGGTTTATTTTTGAGATTTTAGATTGGAGGACAAATCTCAAATCTTAAATCTCAAATTTGAAATCGGATAGGTAAGATAGTATCGAAATTAACCTGGTATGTACACCGAGAGGGATGAAATATGACGCGATCTTTTAACCAAAAACCTTCAATCCCCCCCACTCGTGTCTCCAAGTCGCGGGGAAAAGGTTTGCTTGTACTATCGCTGATTTTTCGACTGCTGCTGTTGGGAGTGGGTAGCGGTTTTGCGTGGGTTCTGGGGATCGCGATCGCTCAAATTTATCCGTCAGGCGCGACGGAAATGCCACTGGCAGAGAGATTGCTGCGTGTAACTCAAAATTTGACCTCCAGCCCGAAACGCGCCCCAGCAACGCCAATTCCGGCGCTTCCGCCACCCACCGCTACACCGACTCCCCAGTCAACAGTCAGTCCTGCCCAGAGAGAGAAATTGCAGTCGGATTTGAGACAGTTGCAGGGCGAACTCAATGCGCTGATTGGTCGCACGGCTGCTTTGGAGAGTCAGTTGGGCAGCAGCCGCCCGACGGAAACTTTGGAAAAGCGTTTGCAGTTGATGTCGCGGGAATTGGCGGCACCGGAAACGGCCACAAGTCCTGTTCCTGCTTTACCGGCGATCGGCAGCAGCCCCAGTCTGAACCCTGAAACGGTGAATACTGCGCCACAGAATGCCAATAATCCGGTGTTTGGGGGGGATGGGCTGATGGTGACTCTGCCCAGCGATGTTTTGTTTGATACTGGCAGCATTTCTTTGCGCCCGGGAACTAATGCGATTTTGGACAATTTGGTGGCGGAGTTGGGCAATCATGAGGGGGCAACTGTGCGGGTTGCGGGCCATACTGACGACGCGGGGGAAGCGGCGGATAATCGCAATGTGTCGTTTGCGCGGGCTCAGGCGGTGGTGCAGTATTTGTCTGGTGTACTCGGTCAGAAGTATCATTGGGTGGCGATCGGCTATGGAGAAAGTAGGCCTTCGGTAGATAATAGTTCTGATACTAATCGGCAGCGTAACCGCCGCATTGAAGTGGCAATTAGTCCTTAGTTTTTAGTCTTTAGTCGGCGAATTTGTAGATACTCTGTTGAATTGTCAAGGAGGTAGTTACTGTCACGCCGACGGTGTAAGAGGCGGCAAGTCAGAATTATTTTTGGCTTGATTTATTGTCTCTCGATGTTCACTCCTCAGCTTCGGTTTTAAATACAAGTTCTCAATCAAAGCTGCCACTCCCGCAAACCAAGGCGGCACAATTACTGCCCCAATAATTCCCAATACTTGTACGCCTCCCAACACAGACAGCAATTGATACAAAGGATGCACCCCAACCGACGAACCAACAAGCAAAGGATCGAGGACGTAAGTTTCCAAGTTTTGGATGATTACAAATAACAGCAATACCCACACAAGTACCCAGCCACCTTTAGCTAATGCTACGATTAATGCTGGTACTGCTCCCAATACTGGCCCGATGAAGGGAATCAGGTTTGTCACACCGGCGATCGCACCCAAGCCTAAAGCAAATTCCGGCATTCCCAAAATGCTCAAACCTGTGGTAATAAATATCCCTAAAATGCCCGAAACTAAGACTCTGCCTCGAATATAACTCCCCATTCTTTGACCGATTGGCGCCGCTTGTGAAGCTAATTTTGCATCCCAAGGTTTCGGGAAAAACTGCACCAAACTTTTGATTAATGTGTCGCTGTCGGCAACCATGTAACCTGAAATAAATAATGCTAAAACTAAGCTGAAGAAACCGCCGAGAATGCCTCTGGTTAAACTGTACGATCGCAAAACCAGTTGTTGGCTCGATCGAATCAGCCAATTAGTCAGCGATTGAGTGTCCACCAGACCCACCAAGGTTGGGGCATCGTCGCTTAAGCGACTCAATACATTAGTTGCCACAGTTCGCAAACTTTCGACATAAACTGGTAACTGCCGCAGCAGTAACTCTATTTGTTCGATTACCGTGGGCCCGATTAACACTACCGTCCCGCTAAATCCGCCGATGAGAGTTAAATAAACCATAATCACCGCCAGCCAGCGGGGAACCCGCATCGTTTGGGCCCAATTAACGATCGGGACGATCGATGCGGCCAGCACAACTGATATCATTAGAATTACTAGCAGGCTCCGCAATTGCCACAGCAGCACTAGCAGCAAGGACGATGCTACAATTAGCAGCAAGTTAGGTAAAGAAATAGTTATCCGCTGTTCTGACATAATTAAGTAATAAAGGTTTGTATTCGCGCTTATGTGCTCCCGCAGGGCGGGTTTATTTATTTTGTCAGTTACCAAATATATGTCGGGTAAAACCCGAACCTACTCATATTATAATAAAAAGTAACATAGGCACAAAAAAATAATATGCAACCACAATATTCAACCCAAGATTTCTCCACCATGTCGTCTATAAAGCCACCAACTCTGTTTTACGAATGGCAAAATTATCGCTGTGCTTATGAAGTTTATAACCCAACTACTGCGACAGAAGATAGCATCCCTTTGTTATTAATTCATCCGATAGGAGTTGGTTTGTCAAGAATCTTTTGGCAGAGATTTTGTGAGAGTTGGTACAAAGCAGGGAACACTAACCCGATTTACAATCCCGACCTTTTGGGCTGCGGCGATTGCGAAATGCCGGCTGTGGCTTGCTATCCTGACGATTGGGCGGCACAGTTGCAGCATTTCTTGGAAACTGTAGTCAAAAAACCTGCGATCGTCCTCGTACAAGGTGCTTTACTATGTGTAGCCTTGGCTTTAGCAAAAAGGCAGCAGGAAAGCGGCTCAAATTTAATTCGCGGGTTAGTCCTCGCAGGGCCTCCAGCTTGGGCGGTAATGAACAAACATTCGACCGAAAGACAGCAACGGATTGTCTGGAATTTGTTAAATTCTCCCCTGGGAAACGCTTTTTACCGCTACGCCAGACGCGCTGAGTTTTTGCGTTCTTTTTCAGTGAAACAACTTTTTGGCGATGCGGCAAAAGTTGACAGCGAATGGTTGGATGCTTTGCAGGCTGGGGCGGCAAATCCTGACAGTCGTCACGCGGTTTTCTCGTTTTTAGCAGGGTTTTGGCGCCAGGATTATAGCGGTACGATTCAAAAGTTCGATCGACCCGCACTCATTGTGATGGGAGAAAAAGCCTCAAGCATCAGTCAAGCGGGTAAGGAAGAGAAACCGGATGAAAGATTAGCGCAATATTTAACAACTTTTCCCCATGCTGAAGGTTTATTAATGCCGGGGCGCAATGTTTTACCCTACGAATCAACCGCAGAATTTGTCGCGGCTGTTGCGGAGTTTGTCAATGGGAGTTTTTAACCGCAGATATCAGCAGATGAACACAGATGAACGCGGATGGAATTTCATCTGCGTTCATCCGCGTTCATCTGCGGTTAAAAAACTCTAAATTTCAACTCCTGTGCCAGATGGTTGTACCATCCTTTTGATCGATCAAAGTAATCCCATTATCCTTAAGTTCGTTGCGAATGCGATCGCCCTCAGCAAAATCCCTCGCTTTTCGGGCATCTTTCCGCTGCTGAATCATCGCTTCAATCTCCGCATCACTCAAACCGTCAACAGCATCATTGCTATCACTTTCCGGCTGAACTTCTAAACCCAAAACTCCCGCCAAACTCACCAAAGTTACCCATTTTTGCTGCAACAAATCTGGCGAAGTTTCTGTTTTTCCCTGATGCACTAAAATATTGCCTTCTTTGGCCAATTCCTTAGCCAATTCAAACAAAACCGTCACAGCGCCGGGAGTATTGAAATCATTGTCCATCGCTGATTGGAATTCCTGCACAGCTTTGCCATCCTGTCCAGTTTTCTCAACGTCCCAACTTAGTTGAGAATTATATCGAAGGCCAAACAGCAAACCTTCATTGATGGTATTCCAGCCATTTCGAGCGCTAGCGATCGCCTCTTCGGTAAAATCAATTTGACTGCGGTACTGCGCCATCAACGCAAACAGCCTCACCGCCATCGGTTCCACCGCTTTTGACTTCTCGCTTCCTTCCTTCTTACTCCCCCCCTTACCAAGGGGGGGCTGGGGGGGGTTAGATTCCAAATCACCCGACCAATTCCCCTCCAACAAATCGCGAATTGTAATAAAATTGTGCAAAGATTTCGACATCTTTCTGCCATTGACAGTCACAAAAGCATTGTGCATCCAATAATTAGCAAGTGACTTGCCCGTCGCGGCTTCAGATTGAGCAATTTCGTTTTCATGGTGCGGAAAAGTTAAATCGGAACCGCCGCAGTGAATGTCAATTGTTTCGCCCAAGCAATCGCGCACCATCGCCGAACATTCGATGTGCCATCCGGGGCGACCTTTTCCCCAAGATGAATCCCAAGCAGGTTCTCCCGGTTTAGCACTTTTCCACAGGGCAAAATCAGAGGAATCTTGCTTTTTTTGAGCTTCTATTTCTGCGGTTTCCAATCTACCGCTAGCCCCTGCCTGCATTTCTTCCAACTTGCGGCCGGAAAGTTTTCCGTAATCGGCAAACTGCCTCACCTTGTAGTAAACGTCGCCGCCAGACGCATAGGCATAACCTTTATTTTCTAATTCGTGAATCAGCCGTTTAATGCCGTCCATTGTATGGGTGGCGCGGGGATATTCATCGGCCCTGAGAATATTCAGCTTGTCCATATCTACAAAATATTCCTCGATGAAGCGTTCCGCCACGGCTTCCATTGTGGAATTGGTTTCGCGGGCGCGGTTGAGAATTTTGTCGTCAATATCTGTAAAATTCTGCACGTAGCGCACATCGTATCCCCGCCACATCAGATAACGCCGCACCATGTCCCAAACAATGTAAGCGCGCGCATGGCCGACGTGGCAGTAATCGTATACCGTAACGCCGCAGCAGTACATCCGCACCTTTGGGGGTTCGAGGGGTTCAAAAGGTGATTCGCGACGGGTCAAGCTGTTGTAAAGCGTTAGAGTCATTCGATTTTAGATTTTAGATTTTAGATTTTAGATTTTACAAGATTTACGCAGAAGCTCTATCTGTAGGGTGTGCAGTACCCACCTTATCTGTATAAGTAGCGTGTCAAACTATTTTTGCGTCCTGGACTGTTGGTTTGTAGTTGCGATCGCCCGTTAGCGAAGCTTGCACAAGAGTATCGCCCAACAGCCAGCCTAGCAAATTTTGTACTAAATCTCCTCTATCCATAGTACCGCCCTGGCCGACTCAATCTCACATCTAATTCATGTCAGGGAATGTTGACACTTGTTTCCGTGACGATCCCCACAAGCCCTTGATTGTCAAGATTCCCTGACAAAGTGATCCCCAAAATCACGAAAATGCGTATAAGTACCCAGAATTGAGGGAAAAGACCCCTTGACCCGATCGCAACTTGTCTGCAACATTAAGTCATGACAAAGCGATCCCAAAGAAATGCTTCGATTAAGCAGCCCTGGGAGTCGAATAGCGCGTGTGCTGCCAGCACAGCGTTGCTAGCAGCACCGGTCGCACTCACAAAATCGATCTAGTCAATCAAGAATCGACAGATAAAGCTTTATTTAGATCGGACGGTGCGCGCAGAAGCCAATAAGTCCAAACCCCCGATCGCATGGGGCACAAGACAAGCTAAAAACAAGCAAGGCTTCAAAGGTTGGAGAGATTTGGAAGCTCGATAATATGTAGATTTAAAAGAGTTTCTAACTCAAAAAGTCAACACATTTGTGTTGGAAGAAAAAAATCTAACCCGCCATCCTAAATTAGTGGAGAACCAACTCATGGCAAAAGAACGCCCACCATTAGAAGAGATGACTTTGCGACAACTCCGCAGAGTTGCTAGCGAATGTGGAGTCTCTCGCTACAGCCGAATGCGGAAATCGCAACTCCTGGCATCTATTCAAGAAATTCAGCGCACCAAATTTTCCTACAGCCCATCTCGCAAACTAGAGGCACAAGAAGCAGTGGAAGCAGCAAAGTTTGAACTCGGTCAAGAAGATAGAACAGGCGGTTCTTTGTCGTCTGTAGATGAAGGTTTAGCAGATTTGCCCAACGGCTACGGCGAAAGCCGGGTGGTTTTAATGCCCCGCGACCCAGAATGGGCCTACACTTACTGGGACATTCCCAACGATCGTAAAGAAGAGTTGCGTCGCCAAGGAGGACAGCAACTAGCCCTGCGGATCTACGACGTTACAGATGTTAACCTCGACATTCAAAGCCCGCACAGCATTCAAGAATATCCCTGCGACGAATTGGCGCGGGAATGGTACGTGCCAATCCCCGTGAGCGATCGGGACTACGCGATCGACATCGGCTACCGCTGTGCAGATGGCCGCTGGCTGGTATTAGCTCGATCGGCAGAAGTCCGCGTTCCTCCCGTCTATCCCAGCGACTGGATTGAAGATCAATTCATCACCCTCGACTGGGAAGAAGACTTGCAAGGCAAAACCTTCGCCGAACTGGTTCCTCCGGCCAAGAAAATGGCACAAGCAGCCAATGGCTTCGGTTACAGCACCGAAAACGCTATCTACGAACAAATCTTCGGCATGGCAGAATCTGCCGAATCCCTGCGGGTAGCGGGTTCTATTTTCGGTTCCATGCAGCACGTCGCCGGTTCCGTCCAGCAAGTCGGCATCCACGAACAAGCTCTCAGTTCCTACGTGTTCCCCTCCGGCGTCGGAATGTGGGCGGCTCCCACCATGTCCGGCCTCACCGCGTCGGGTGTCGGTATGTCCGGCCTCACCGCGTCGGGTGTCGGTATGTCCGGCCTCACCATGTCGGGTGTCGGTATGTCCGGCCTCACCATGTCCGGTTTCGGTATGTCAGGTGTTGGTATGTCGGGAGTTGGCTTCGCCGCCCCGATGCGCCCCCGCCAGTTCTGGTTAGTTGCTGATGCCGAACTGATCGTTTACGGCGCCACCGAGCCTGACGCTACCGTCTACGTAGGCGGACAGCCGATTAAACTCAATCCCGACGGCACTTTCCGCTTCCAGATGTCCTTCCAAGACGGCTTAATCGACTATCCGATTTTTGCAGTAGCAGCAGACGGCGAACAAAACCGCGCCATCCACTTGAAATTCAACCGCGAAACCCCAGAACGGCGCACCAATACCAAGCAGGATGCTGTTGTGGAATGGTTGGGCTAATCGCAAAGGTCGATCGATCAGCGACAGATCATGCAGGTTTGTGCCAATTTTTTAACCATCACAAGGCATAGGCTGAGCCGATCGTGATTTGTTAAGGTTAATCCCAGACAACAACCCATAACACCCCCTATACACCGTTCTCCTATTTTGAGGAGCGGTGTTTTTTGTATTTAGAAGGAAGAAGGAAGAAGGAAGAAGGAAGAAGGAAAAATTATTTATTTAAATGTTCTCAATAGACTTGAATTGCATAAATCTTTGATTGAAGGATCAACCGCAGATGACAGGCAGATAAATACAGATAAACGCAGATAATCTCAAGATAGTTGATGATTTTTGTAATAGGTTTAATATCTATCTGTAGATAGATGTTGATTTAACTCGCCATCTAATCAATTAAATCAAAATTTGCACTTTCCACTCAAGCATTATTAAGTAAGCTAAAGTTTACTTAAATTTTTATTGCACAAACTCGGTAAATGCAGCGAAACAAAAGAAAGCGAGTTATGAGAGAAAGAAGGCGATCGCACCGCCATTTCTCAAAAGCAAATGCAAAAAATAAATTCCTCGCAGCAACGAAGCCAGAAGCGTCCCCGTCTTTTAGCCTTATTCGCTGTCACATTAGCCACCGTCTTGCTTTTATTTATTCTGCCGGCACTGACTCAACAGCCCGTCGTGCTCACCATGTTAATGCAAGGTCAAGACCTTGTTAACTGGAAACCCTTTGTCAAAGAATTTGAACAGAAAAACCCCAAGATTCGCATCAACCTCATAGAAGGGCCTTTTGACAGCAACCTCATAGAAAATCTTTACACATCTGCCTTTCTTTTAGGCGAATCGCCCTACGACATCATCAACATGGATATTGTCTGGGTTCCCAAATTTGCAGCCGCAGGTTGGGTAAGCGATTTGACAGACAGAATTCCCCCCGAACAACTATCAAAATTCATTCAAGGTAACGTCGAAGGCGGGCGGTATCGGGGTAAACTTTACCGAATTCCCCATGCTTCCGATGCCGGAATGCTTTATTACCGCAAAGACATTTTAGAACAAGCGAAAATTCCAGCGCCGAAAACTTTTGAAGAGATGGTAAAAATCTCTCAAAACTTGCAGAAACAGGGAAAAGCAACTTGGGGTTATCTGTGGCAAGGCAAACAATACGAGGGAGTATCTGCGATGTTTGTCGAAGTGCTCTCCGGTTTCGGTGGCTTCTGGGCTAACCCACAAACTTTTGAAGTTGGGTTAGATAAACCGGAGGCAATTAAAGCAGTGGAATTTCTCAAAAATACGATCGCCTCTGGCATTTCTCCTCCGGGTGTCACCACCTACGGCGAAGAAGAAACCAGGCTTTTGTTTCAAAACGGCAAAGCGCTTTTTTTGCGAAACTGGCCCTATGTTTGGAAGCTGGCAAATGCCGAAGGATCGAATGTTAGAGGCAAAATTGCGATCGAGCCAATGCTCAGCAGTACGGGTAAAACAGGCGGTTCATGCTTGGGCGGCTGGGGCTGGGGAATTGCCAAAACCTCAAAACATCCAGAACAAGCGTGGAAAGCAATTCAGTACCTTACCAGCGAGGAAACCCAGCGCAAATTTATTTTACAAACCGGTTTAGTTCCCAGTTATAAATCCCTATTTACCAACAAAGAAATAGTCGCCAAATATCCCCACTACCCGCAACTGCTAAAAGTAGTGGAACGATCAGCTTTGCGCCCGCCCCTGGCACAATACGCTCAAGCTTCTGATATTTTGCAGCGTTATTTGAGTTCAGCTTTTACCGGGAGAATGAGTGCAGAACAAGCAATGAAAGCAGCAGCTAGCGAAACTCGTAATTTATTAGGCAGTTTGAAACAACCCCAAGCTTCGTAACTTCTTGCTTTCAGATCGATACCCCCTAGCCGCCCTTAATAAGGGGGGGACTGGAACCTGTAAAGTATTTTCTAAAAAGGGAAGAAGTGGAACCTTCAAAGTCCCCCTTATTAAGGGGGATTTAGGGGGAGCGCGACTCGGCTACAAGCGAGAGATACAAAGTCCATCTTATTAATATCAAACGAGAAAAAGGTGAACAATATGCAATTAGACAAGATGCGACAGCGCGAACAAAAAACCGGATGGATATTAGTAGCACCAGCTTTGATAATTCTGATGCTAGTATTTGCTTACCCAATATTGCGCGCTTTTTGGCTGAGTTTATTCACCCAAAACCTCGGTACTGAATTAAAACTGGTTTTTTCCGGTTTTGCTAACTACAGTCGAATGTTAGGCGACGGGCGTTTCTGGCAAACTTTAGGCAACACCACTGTATTTACTGTCGCCTCTGTTGTGCTGGAATTAATTCTCGGTATGGGCATTGCCTTAGTCTTAAATCAATCCTTCGCAGGGCGCGGCATTGTTCGCACAATCTCTCTGCTACCTTGGGCGCTGCCGACTGCATTGATGGGAGTAGCTTGGGCGTGGATTTTTAACGACCAATACGGCGTAATTAACGACATTTTAAGGCGTTTGGGATTGATTCAAAATAGCATTAGCTGGCTGGGAGATCCGACTTTGGCAATGATGGCAGTGATTACAGCAGATGTGTGGAAAACTACGCCCTTTGTCAGCTTGCTTTTGCTAGCAGGATTGCAGTCAATTCCCGGTGATTTGTACGAAGCACACGCGATTGACGGCGCGAGTAGCTGGCAGAGTTTCCGTCAAGTTACCCTGCCCCTGCTGATGCCCCAAATTGTGATTGCTTTGCTGTTTCGATTTGCCCAATCTTTCGGCATTTTTGACTTGATTCAGGTGATGACGGGAGGGGGGCCGGCGGGGGCAACGGAGACGGTTTCTATCTACATTTACAGCACGGTCATGAGGTATTTAGACTTTGGGTACGGGGCGGCTTTGGTGGTGTGTACTTTTTTGATGTTAGTGGCAGCAGTTGCGATCGCAGCTTACCTGTTATCGAGAGCCCGCACCAATGCAGCCGGAGGAAACTAAGACGATTTTAGATTGGGGATTTTAGATTTGAGATAACCCACAGTTGCACATTTATTTGATTGGTATAAATTATGTCGATCGCCCGCGAACAACCTAGCAAAAAAACCTTTGACATCCGGCAATTAATCTTGCCAATTTCAGCGATATTAATCGTCGCATATTTTCTCGCACCCATTATCTGGCAAGTGCTAACTTCTTTCAAAGTAAATGCGGATATTTCAGCGATTCCAAACGTCTACATTCCCAAACGAATTACTTTCGAGCATTACCTGTCCCTATTCCAGCGCCGCCCCTTTGCACTTTACATTTTAAATAGCGCTTTTGTTTCCATTACTTCAACATTGCTGTGTTTAGCAGTAGGCGCTCCCGCAGCTTACGCTTTAGCCCGGTTGCGGCTGTGGGGGGAGAGAATCATCCTGGCAACTGTGACGATAGTTACCCTATTTCCGGCAGTGCTGCTATTTTTGGGACTGCTAGAAATTGTCAAAGCTTTGGATTTAGGCAATAATTATTTAGCATTAATTATTCCTTACACTGCTATCAATCTGCCGCTGACAATTTTGGTAATGCGAAGTTTCTTTCAACAGTTGCCAAAAGATTTGGAAGATGCGGCTAAAGTTGACGGATACAACACTTTTCAAATGCTGTGGCAAATCGTGCTACCGATGACATTTCCGGCGTTAGTCACAACTGGAATTTTAACATTTATTTCAGCTTGGAACGAGTTTATTTTTGCACTAACATTTATGACTCGCGAATCTCTGAAAACTATTCCTGTCGCCACGGCTCAACTCAGCGGGGTGTCAGTGTTTGAGATTCCTTACGGCCCGATCGCCGCAGCTACCGTTTTGGGAACTTTGCCCTTGGTTTTGCTGGTTTTGGTGTTCCAGCGGCGCATTGTTCAGGGTTTAACTGCGGGGGCAGTAAAAGGATAAATCGATTTTAGATTTTAGATTTTAGATTTTAGATTGAACTGGTTCCCGGGCTCTTGCTGGGAACGAGTCAAACAACACAGTCAACAGTCAACAGTTAACAGTTAACAGTCAACAGTCAACACTTTAAAAATCATGGCAAAATTGCAACTCAAAAACCTCAATAAAACCTACAGCCCTAAAGTAGTTCCCGTAAAAGACATTAGTTTGGATGTCAGCGAAGGAGAATTTCTGACTTTGCTGGGGCCGTCGGGGTGTGGCAAATCTACGACGCTGCGGTTAATTGCAGGGTTGGAACAGCCAACTAGAGGCGAGATTAGAATTGGCGATCGCAATGTCACTTATCTCAGACCGGGCGATCGGGATATTGCAATGGTTTTTCAAAGTTACGCGCTGTATCCGCACATGACAGTATACGAGAATATGGCATCGAGCCTCAAACTTCGCAAAATCCCCTCCAGCGAAATCAATCGGTTAGTGACGGAAGTTGCAACTTCCCTCGGATTGACGGAATTAATCGATCGCAAACCAGGAAAACTATCAGGCGGACAGCGGCAGCGAGTCGCCCTCGGCCGCGCATTAGTGCGCCAACCGGAAGTATTTTTGCTCGACGAACCTTTGAGCAATCTTGACGCATTATTGCGGGAAAAAGTTAGGGCCGAACTCAAACAATTATTTTCCTCCCAAAAAGCTCCTGTAGTGTACGTAACTCACGACCAAACCGAAGCAATGACGCTTTCTACCAAAGTCGCAGTTCTCAACAGCGGCAACGTGCAGCAACTAGACCCGCCACACTTAATTTATACTCGTCCGGCAAATCAGTTTGTAGCTGGTTTTGTGGGCAGCCCGCAAATGAATTTGCTCGTGCTTAAATGCCAGGGAAATTTTGCTCAGTTGGGCGATTTTCGAGTTCGACTCCCAGATATGCCGACTGTGCCACCAGAAATTGTGTTGGGAATTCGCCCCGAACACGTCGGCTTTGCAGATGCAGAGGCCGGCAAGATGTCTGCCCCAGAGGCAATTAAAGGTGAGGTTTTTTTAGTGGAAAACTTGGGAATGCAAAATTTAGTTAGCGTCCGAGTTAAAGGTGTGGACTCAGTAACGGTGCGGGCTTTGCTGCCAAATGACCGCCACTGGAATTTCGAAATTGTAGAGCTGGTTTTTCCGCCTCAGTTGCTGCACTGGTTTGACGTGAAAACGGGCGATCGCTTGCAATAAGAATTTGCCCTGCAGAGCATGATTGATTAAAAATTGTCTAACCATGTGTATAAAAATATGTTTTTTGCTTCTAACTAAGTTATGACTTTAGTTAGAGGTAGAAATATTTGGCGGCTGTTAACGTGATATTCATGTGTGAAAAAGCTAATTGGCTGACACATAGGTGGCGTGTTAACCAGATTTTATCGCTAACCTATAACTCTATTTAGGTGGTTAATCGCAAGTTAAAGCTAAGTTGGCTTTACCTCGCATTAGCTGCTGATTTTGGAGCGAGTCAATTAGATGAAAAAATGTTGAAAATTATCACCAATTAACTTAGGGAGTATTACTGAGATGAATTTGATTTCCACAGCCATTGCTCGCATCAGTTCCCTGCTTAAGGGTTTTCAAATCAAGAGTTTTTTGAGTGTTGTCCTAGTCGGTTTTCTGCTCCTAACAACAAATGTTGATGCGGGAAGCAGTAACAAAGGTTTTGGCGCGCAAGCCAGCTCAAAGTCTGAGCTCAACAATCCTGAAAGACCCCAAACAACACGGGAATGGAGGCAAGAAGCTCGCGAAACCTCAGACTCTCCCGGCGAACGAGCCCAGAAGATTGGCCAAGAGGCAGGAGCAGCCGTGAAAGAAATGGGGGAGATGTATCAAGATACTGCTAAGAGAAGTATCCGCGAATTAAAGGATTAGTAGCTCTACCTAAAAAAATATAACACTTTGAGAAACCTGATTGCTTTCGGGGCGCAGCCAAGAGTGCTCGCCCTTCCGGGTTTCTGAACACCTGAAAAGTTTGACGTTTAAATAAGTTGAGCTACTTAATACGGCAGACGCAATCAAGTAGGCGAGCATAAATAAACTAGAACAGATGCTCAAAAACCCAGTTTCACCTGAGAAACTGGGTTTTTGAGTTGGAAGTTTTTTATCTTGTTAAATTAAATCAAATTCGCGTTAAAAAACCGTTGATCAGACTCGGTGGTTAAAACTGAGATATTGCAGGATTCTTAATCAGCATTTCAAGGGCACGCTAGAAACAATGGCCCACAATATAGAATTTCTGCGTAATTCCTGATGAATAAATATATTAACAGTCTTTGCTTGACAGGCCTGCTGTTCATCCTGCCTGTTTGTCCTGCGACAATTGCCCCCGCTCAACTTCCCGAAACTTCGGAGACTAATGCCAAGCAAACAAATCTCCTCAAAGATGAACTATATTTTGGCTTAACAAAACCGGGATGCGAGACAATTGATGAATCAGAATAGCAGGAGTTTGTCAAGGCAGTTATTGCCCCTCGCTTTCGGCAAGGGCTAAGCGTATTAGACGGCTCCGGGCAGTTTCTCAACAGCTCTGGAATTCTGATTAGAGAAAACTCTAAAATCAATACTCCGGACAGTTTTTAAGCAGCCAGAGTACCATAAGACAAGACTGAAGGAAGGTTAGGGTGATTTAAAAT
>NZ_JAUBRB010000059.1:0-39077 GCF_036701585.1 Microcoleus sp. POL10_C6
CTCAACCATTCAGTTTTTCGACCCGCCCGTCAACAGTCAACAGTCAACAGTCAACAGTCAACAATTCCGGAGGAGTGACCAGAATTGATCTCATATCCTGAGAATGGTTGGCAAAAAAACCCGGTTTCTCTAAAAATATAGGGTTGAGCAGCGAGACATCTAGAAAGAAACCAGGTTTTTAGCCCGTCTAAACAAGTCATTTTTATTCGATCGGCCCGAATTCGATTGTCTCAATAAACTCAAAAATCTTGTTCATAATTCCCTCAACTTCAGACTCCAGGGAACCCAATTCATCCCCCTCCTGATAAATTCGCTGACAGCTTACCGTGTAGCAAAAATCGTCAGCAATAAAAGCCATAAGTCCCCGGTAAGCATCCAGTCGAGTCAGAGAGCCATCGTTTTCTTGCACGCTGATAGTTGCACCCGCAGGCAAATCGACAACCACGAAATAAGCTTCTTCATCTTCTAAATATTCCGCGTGGAGTAACTTAGAATTGGCAACATTAGCAAGAATTGCCTGAGAAACAAAATTGTCGAGAAAAGACTTGAGATAAGCTTCCTCGCCAACCGACTCGATTGTTTCTTCCACTTCACCAGCAACAGGGAAATAATCAATTTTCAGCAAAACGCCAAAGTCATCTGAAAATGCGACACAGCTTTCTTGATCATCAATTTTACCGCCTCGTTGATCATCAACTGGAATGGGAACGCTAAAATTGCCTTCAGGAGATACGTACCATGCCGCATCGAAATCAGACTCTTCGCCCTCTACTTCCGAGTAAGCAGCAATTACATCCTCAATAATTTCTGCTGCTTCCTCATCTTCCACACCTAATGCTTGCTGGAATTCTTGGAGAAAAGCCTCGTGCTTCTGGGATATTTCGCCATCGGCGACAAACATTGCTGCGGTTATTGCAAAAGTATCCAAAACTAACTCATCTGGCATAGATTCCCAAGCAGTATTAAATAATGCTCCTAAACCATCTTGGGCGACAATACCGGCGAGTCTTTGAAACATTGCTGACATATCATCTTCCGAGTATTCAGCAAATATTTCGGATTCCCAAAGTATGCTTTCTAAGATATCAGCATCCGTGTCAGGGGAATTTGCCTCTGCTGCCACAAATGCTACCGCTGCTACGGATTCTTCTAAAGTCAAGCTTGCTTCGGATTGGTCTTCTGAATTGAATATTTTATCAAACTTGGCCACAGGTTTTGCCCCGCTAGTGTTTAGTTTTGCTATTCATAGCAAATTTATGACATAAAAAGATAGTCGTCAATCGATTTTAGATTTTAGATTTTAGATTTTAGATTTTAGAATTGACCCCACGGATAAATTCGGGGGATCCTTTATCGGATACAGGTTTTTTATTTCTGGGTCCTGAGTCTGCTTTCGGAATGAATCCGGGGCTTGTATCCTGGATGCTTTCGGTCAGGGATACTCTGGGCGCCGGACACGGCGCCGTGCTGTTTCCCTACAGATATCGCACCCGACACGGCACTGTGCCGTTTCCCTGCCGATATCGCCTATTACCAAGGACTGCCAATTATTGTGAATCCGGCCCAAAACTTGGGATGAGATAAATCTGCATTTGCTACTTGTGTGGCTTGATTAATGTCGATCGCGCCTTGAGTTCCCCGCAATTGACCGTCTTTTACTACAATTTGTTTGTGGATCATTGCCAGTTGAGCTTTTCTAAGCGCTTCAGCTTTAATTGGGGCCGATCGCAAATTGCCATAAAACTCCGTCATCAGTCCCAAAGTGCCGATATCATTAACTTTCCACAAACTTGCCAAAGCTGATTTTACACCGCTGCGGACGGCCAGTCCAGCAAAACCCATTTCTGCTGCTGTACTGTCACCGATCGCAGTTTCGCACGCACTCAGCACTAATAACTCGACTTGTCGACGATGGTACCACTTCGCCAACCTAAATTCATCCAGTGCCAAAGAGCTGTCCCACAAATCAATCTCAGCTTCTCTTCTTCCATTTTCGCCTTGAGGAAAACTGGCGTGAGTAGCTAAGTGAACGATTCCAAATGCCTGTTGTTCTCGCTGCTTTCTCAGGTTTTCTAGGGTAAAGTCTTGATTGAGAAAAGAGCGGCCTTGCCACAAGGGAAATGCTGCTTGATTTTGCGTTTCTGTTCTCCTCCCGGCGATCGTAGATAATTCGATCGGCACCGCACGCAAAGGAGGTTTATCAGTGTGGGGAAATTCGGAAGCACCCATTGCTAAAACTTGAGCGTTTTTCAAACTTTGATAATTGGTGTTAGTCAAGCTGACACTGGGAAGTGATCCTACACTGTACTTTTCTACTAGAAATTGCTTGCCGTCGTGCAAAGCGGATAGTGGCAGTTGGCGCAAACCAGCATCAAAGCAAAACACTAGCGTATCTATATTTAATGCTTCTAAATTTGAAATAATCGGCGCAATTAACCACTGGTAAAGTTGCTGAGAAATGGGCAAATGTTCTTCACTTTGCAAATCATTTGGTTGACCCAAAGAGCGATGAAATTCTGCCACTTTTTCCAGCAAAACTGCGTTAGATACAGGAATATTTCTGAGAATCGGAGGGCCGTCTGGAACTACTAACACTAGGGATAATTCTTCGAGACGGACGATCGCGTAAACAATTACAGCTTGCTTCCCGGTTTCCTCCTTAATTGTTTTCAGAGTTTCTCTCAGATATTGAACGTTGATTTTTTTATCCGTGAAATTTTCCCCATAATAATTTTCGTAGTCTTGTTCAAAGAGCTGGTCAATTAGAGCAATAGCATCGTTAGCATTGCCTTGTTCTAAAGTTTGTTCCACGAGCAATCTGCTTTGTGAGGGAAAGATATTTGGGATATCTGCAGGTGCGGGATTTTCTGCGCTCGGAGGGGGAGTGGGAGTTGGCGCGGGAGTTGGGGCGGGGGCTGGAATTGTTGCAGGCGATGGAGTTGGTGCGGGAATTGGAGTTGGTGCGGGAATTGGTGCGGGCGCTGGAGTAATAGTCGGTGAATCTTGAACTGGCGCTGTATTTATTGCAGCCATTCTCTCCCAAACATCCGAAAGATTGAAATCAAATGGTTCAGAATTAGCAATCGGTAAACTAGGAGTTTGATCGATTATTTCTGGCGGAGTTTCTGCGACTGAAACAGTTAAATTGTCAGTAGATGGCTGTAAAGAAATTAGGTTATTTGCTTCGGCTCCGGCAATGGTGTTAACTGACGGGGTGTAAGGGAGTTCTAGGGAGATAATTGTTTCATTGTTACGATTCCAATCTAATTCGGTATTTCCCGTTTCAGTATTTTGGTTGATCGAGGTTTGTGCTCCCAATAAATCGCCAATTAAAAAAGCTAACTCCTGTTGGGGAGTTTGGCTTGGGCTGACAGCGGGTGCGGGTACGATCGCACTTGTAGGCACGGGTACGATCGCACTTGCAGCCGCAGGTACGATCAAGGTTGGAGGTGCTGGCTGAATCTGAGTTACAGGCTGGGTTACAGAGCCAAGAGGAGCTGCAGGCGCTGGATTTGGCGCGTTTGAAGGTTGGGGGGCGATCGTAGGTTGAGAGGCGAGGGAGGAGGTGATTTGGGAAACAGAGGGAAGGGTAGGTGTCGAAGCTATGCGGGCAGCAGCGTTTGGCGTTGTGGGTGTTGAGGGCTGTGTGGGGCGCGCGCGGGGTGGCAGTACGAATGAATCGGGCAATTCAGGTAGTCGGAAGTCGAGGGGAAAACCAGGTATCGGATCGGGTGTTGCCGAAGGTGCGATCGAAGTTTCGGGAATGGGGGCAGGTGCGATAAATATTTGGGAAATTGGGAAAGGTGCGATCGAGCTTTCCGGTGTTGCCGAAGGTGCGATCGAGCTTTCCGGTGTTGCTGAAGGTGCGACGGGTAAACGCGGTGGGAGTTGCCGTGAAGGTGTGCTTACGGGCGCTGGAGTATCTGCGGGTGTGGGTGCAGGCGTGGGAGTAGCTGCGGGTGTGGGTGCGGGCGTGGGAGTAGCTGCGGGGGCGGGTGCAGGCGTTGGAGTAGCTGCTGGTGCGGGGGTGGGAGTGGCTCCGGGTGTCGGTGCGGGCGTGGGAGTGGCTGCGGGTGTCGGTGCGGGCGTGGGAGTAGCTGCGGCTGCGGGTGTCGGTGCAACTATTGGCGGCGGCACGGAGATAATTTGAATGCGATCGACATCCTGTTTGTGAGTATAAAGATAGGAGTTATCCCGCAAAATTGTTTGAATAGGATTAGAATTTCCCCTAGTAATTGCACCCGCCGTTCCATTTATGGCAGAATCACCCACAATAAACGGCGTTAATCCTGCGCCTCCGTGGCGGATAATTATAGTACCGCCGCTGCTATCTCCAGGATTTCCAGCCGTAGAAATGCTGGCATTGATGCCGTTTCTATCTGTGAAGGAATTGAGCGATCGAAAAAACCTTCCCATCTGAATCTCGACATTGCCTCCCGTACCCTTGCCGAGACTACTTTGAGCGTTAATTTGACTCGCAGTAATATCGCCCGCAGCACTGCGGTTATAAGCCGTGACATTCCCTGCATTCCCCTCAGCCGAAGAGTCAATTTTACCAACATTAATACTTCCGGTAGCGTCGAGCAAGATACTGCCGCCATTACCAGCAGACGATGTATTGATATCGCCTGCAGCAATATTAGTTCCAGCGCTCAGATCGATATTACCGCCAGTGTTAGGGGAAGTCGCATCAAGATTTTTAGTTGTGATTTCTCCGTTCTCACTAAACAAAGAAATTCCGGCGGGTGAGGTGATATTTTGGGCGGTAATATTATTCGTAGTAATAATGTTAATAGCACCGGACGTTTCGGAAATATCATCTTGAATACTGACGCTGTTGAGGGGAGAGACACTGCCCACAGCATCACCAAAATCAACACTTCCCGCATCGGGTTGAACAGTCAGACTGTAAGGCCCGTCAACAGTAGACTTAAAAGTAATATCGCCAGTCTCTAAAATTTTGACGGACAGGTTATTACCTAATGTTACTGGAGCGTTAAAAGTAATATTATTGCGGTTAGTTTCTATCTTGCCACTGGCAGTAATAGAGTCATTTGCCTTGACATCAATATTGCCGCCAGTCACAGTAATACTGGGAGCGAAAGTGCGGGAATTAATATCCGATGTCGAAACAGTTCCTTGAGCATTGATGGTGACACCTCCGCCTTTACCATTTGCCGCAGCGGTAATAATTGGGCCAGCGGTCGTGTCGATATTACCGCCGCTTTTAATGCTAAGATTGCCACTGTTGGCGTTGAATCCGCTTAATAAGAGGGCGCTACCAATTCCTGCCGTACTGATGTTGGTTCCAGCTTCGAGGGAAATATTGCCGCCGCTGTTACCGCCGATCGCATTTATGATTCCAGCAGTAGTGTCGATCGCCCCGCCGCTTTTAAACGTGATTGAGCCGCCGTCTTGATTGCCGATCGCCCGGATGGCGCTGGTAGTAATATTTCCCCCAGCATTTTGATTAACATTGCCGCCTCTGTTAGTTTTAAGATCGGGAGATGAACCGTCATAACTTGTCAATAGCTGACCTGTAGTGATATTTCCATTGCTATTAGTAAAGTTTAGATTTCCACCCTGTATTCCCGATACTAATACATCGCCTATATTAATGTCACCGCTGGCAGTAGATAAAGTAACATTGCTGCCATTGCCCTTAGCAGAATCACCCGCGATCGCGGTTCCTGTTGTCGGTGTTGTGATGCCGGTGCTGGCTTGAATGGTAATATTTCCAGCAGCGTTCGCGCCCGTGACATTGAGCGTTCCGGTATTTATGGAACCTGCATTACTCGTAAGTGCGATCGGGCCACCGTTTTGCTTCGCCTCAACATAGAGGTTGCCTGTGGTAGCATCGCGAGCTGCATTTAAGATAATCGAGCCTCCATTTTCCGAGTTGACGTTAATCAAAATTGTCCCGGGTCCTACCTGAGAGCCAGTTGAGTTTAAGATGCCTGTAGTGATGCTGCCATTAGTGCTAGTAAAATTCATACTCCCACCTTGGAATATATAGCGTTTTTCAGAAAGATGAGGTACAATAACAGCAGTGAGTAAACCAATTCCTCATATCGGATAATGTAACTTGATTGAAGGCAAACTCTATCGCTTTTGCTAATTCTCGATAATTAGTCGTCTTGATAGAACGGAGAATGTTTTTGAGTTTTGACCATAAATGTTCAATTGGTGAGAAGTCGGGAGAATAGGGCGACAAGTATATTAATTTTGCCCCTTTCTTTTTGATGGCTTTTTCTATTTCTTCTCCGGTATGAATAGTACAATTATCCATCACTACACAAGCACCTTTCCAGAGTTTTGGTACTAGCTTTCGGATAATAAAAGCCTCAAATGTAATTCCATCAGTTGTACCTATTAAATTGACTGATGTTAGGACTTCTTTGACCGATATAGCTCCAATTATTGAGACATTTCTTCCGCGTTTATTCGGTTTTGCTCCCTTGGCTCTTGAACCTTTTATAGACCGAGCATATAACCTAACCATTGCCAAGTTTACTCCACATTCATCAATGAATATTAAGTCTTTCAAACAAACTTCTCTAATTTTTTGCCAGAACTCGTATCGCAGGTTCTGAACCCTGTCAGTGCCTTTGTCTGACGGGAAAAGAGTTTTTTTTTCAAAGTCATGTTTAAGAGTTTTGCCATTCTTCCCATCGTTGCTACGCTGATGGTAAAACCAATTTTCTGGTAGAGTAAATAACGGAGTTCTTCGAGAGTTGCATCATTATTTTCTTCAATCAATTCCGCTAAAATTAGCAGTTGTTCTGCATTCAGTTTTAATTTGACTCCGCATCGCTCAGTTCGAGGAGCAATATTTTGGGTCTCACGATACTGTTTAATTAGTTTTTGGACGAAACTAAGGGCCACACAAAAACGGTTGGCTATTGCTCTTTGTGACAGCGGTTCATTATGGTACACATCCATAATTTTTTGTCTAAAATCAATCGAATAAGTTTTCATTTTTACTAAGGTGTGATTTTTTACTATGGTGTGATACGATCGCTCATTGATATTTGTCAGTCGAGTGAATGCTGTGGATCGAGCAAATGGAGCGCTCCATTTAATTAGAGCTGCATGACATTTTTGGGTTCTATATTTTTCACTTCGTTCAAGTCAGTTACATCATACCTCATCTTTCTGAGAAAGGCTATACCAGAGTTTAATACATCACCTATTTTAATATTCCCACTGGTAGAAATAGTAATATTGCCACCTTTATTACCGTTGTTTGAAGAACTATCGATGTTTCCAATCTCAATATTGCCATTTAGGCTAGTAATAGTGATATTTCCACCATCAGATTTTGCAGCTCCATAATTTAAGGCTAATATCGTATTTAAAGTAATATTACCCTTTGCTTGTAAATTTACAGAACCAGGAATGCCGAGGAAGTCACTCGTAAGTATAGATGAGGAACCCTGGAAAATAATAGAACCCTGTTCGCTGATGATAGTAACGTTACCGCTCTTTCTAGTAGCTATTGGGCTATTTAATTCAGGTCTAGAACTTCTTAAACAATAAAAGCCAGCATTACAGCCGAGCGTGATATCGTTTTTCGCTTTAATGATAATATTACCGCTCCCACTAGCTCCGCCACTAATTATACCATCCCTCCAAATATCATTTCCCCCTACAAAAGTAAAAGAATCCCCTGCATTCACAGTAATATCAGCGCCACTGCCATCACCACTATCAACTTGAGTGCTAAGTGTTTCGGTTGAAATGTTTCCCCCTGCATTCAAAAATATATAACCAGGGTTCCCTCCCATACCTATTGTCGAAATTCTTCCTGTTTGAATGTTACCTGTAGCTTGCATAATTACAGGTCCTTGGGTATTGCTTGGTCCTGAATAGCCAATAATTCCAACTTTAATGTCGCCGCCAGATCGCAAAATTACCGCTTGCGAAGTACCCAAAATAAATTCATCTGTACCCGGAGAAGCACCAGCATAAGTTGCATCGGCACTCGTAATATTGATATCTCCAGTAAAAGTAATATTTCCAGTACCCGAAGTTGTATCTACCTTGAGAGATGCACCCGTGTAACCCCCTGAAGTATAGTCATTAGGTTGTGTAAAAATTGGATCGTACAGACTAATAAAAATCGCAGGTTTACCAGATAAATCAACAATCGAGGTGTTACTGCCACTTCTAAAGTGAGCATCTGTAGATATCATGCCATCACTCGCTAAAGTCAAATTTCCGCCGCTCACAAAAGGCGTTTGCGAAAGATGATTCAGCGCCAAAAGATCGATAGTTTGATTTCCCTGAATGTAGAGATTGCCGCCAGCATTCGCCACAAACGGATTTGCCACACTGTCGCGCACCCGCACTGTATTGTTAGCCAGCAAATTCAAATCACCCGTCGTGTGTAACTGACTTTCAACTAATGTCAAATTGCGATTAGCTGACAGCGTTGCAGTGTCCGCATTTACACCTTTAGCAGCGACATCTCCATTCTCTACCTGCAAACCAGAACCCGTTAATTCTATTTGCCCTCCAGCGTTGACTGTCACCCCCGTTGCACTTCCCCCGCCACCCGCCAACAACTGCGGCAAAGATGCAACTGGCAACACCCAATTTTGAGGCAAACTGCCCGCTACAGATTGCGGCTGAATCTCCAAACTCAACAGATTTCCCGGTTGACTAATTCTGACTAAACTCTCGCCGGGAACCGCCGCAACAATAATATTTCCTCCCGGTGCATAAAGTTGTCCCGTACTCAAAACTGTACCGCCCAACAAAGTTAAATTTTGCCCTTGTCCCACCGCCAAATTGCCTAAATTGACAATTCCTCCCGGTTGCGTATTTGTAAAAGCAAAACTATTAGGATTTCCGACTAATAAAGCATAATTATTCGTACCACCCGCACTAAACCAATTATTGCCAAAACCCATGCCCGTCGCAGTAGTCGCAGTGAAAGCAGCAGGCACGTTCAAACTAGAATTTGCGCCGAAAACAATCCCCGCCGGATTCATTAAAAATAAGTTGGAATTGCCGCCAGTTATTTGAATTAAGCCGTTAATTAGCGAAGCATCGCCGCCGACAACTCGCCCTAAAATATTGCGAATATTGGGATTTGATATAAAGTTAGCAGTTTGTCCTTCAGTTAAACCAAATTGTTGGAAACTGTGAAAGAGATTTGTGCCGTCGCCGGATTGTTGGCCGCCGTTGATGTTGAATTGGTTGCCGCTGGGAGTAATTTGAGTATTCGTGCCGTCGGTTGCGGGGGTGATTTGGGCTGTGGCTGTTTGGGATGGGGTGAAAAGTCCTATTTCCCACATTGCTAAGGTGGTGAATGAGAGGAATGTGAAGAAAAAACGGGGTTTTTTGTGTGTTGATTTCATGGTTTTGTTAGTAGATGATATCGAGTTCACTCTGAATAATTGCGAAAGTCCGCCAGCGCCCTCTGACAGTCCCAAAGTCCGCCAGGGAATGAATTCCCTGGCTAATAGCGAAAGTCCTCTGAAGAGGACTGTAGAAAAAACTTTGATAACAGTGCGCTGAAGAAGACTGTAGAAAAAACTTTGATATCAGTCCACTTTAGTGGACTTTTGCTTTGAGGCAGGGAATTCATTCCCTGCCGGAATTAACGTCACAACTGAAGAAGACTGTATAAAAAAGTGTGATATCAGTCCACTTTAGTGGACTTTTGCTTTGAGGCAGGGAATTCATTCCCTGCCGGAATTAACGTCACAACCCCTGCCGGAATTAACGTCACAGCCCGTAACTATTTCCTCTGTTCCCTTCTTTGCAAATCCCGCAATTGCTTCTCTACCTTTTCCGCCATTGACAAATCTCCCAAACTTGTATATCCATCTTTTGCCATTCGCAAATATTTCATAGCTTCCAGATTATTTCTCATCGCTGAATGAACTTGTCCCAATCCGTATCGAGCGGCTGTCAACTCCTCAATATCGTCAGGTTTCGCCGTATTAATCGCCTGGGAATAGTAGACTTCAGCCTGGGGAACCAGTTGTAGCTTTTCCAGATACAGATCGCCCAACGTGCGATAAATTGGCGGTGTTTCCCCGCCTGTTTCTTGTAAGTTTTCTAAAATTTCTCTTGCTTCGGCAATCAAGTTTGTGTTAAGATAAATGGTAGTAATTGCTAATTTTTTAGCGTTTTCGTTAGGTACTTGTTTGTCGATCGCCCCTACCGCATCCTTAACAACCTGAACCTGCTTCTCATCCAGCAACTCAAACTCTGTATCTCTTTCTCCCACAGCACTTTCTGAAGAAACGCCCGTATTCGCCTCGACAATCAATCGGTACCTAACACCCGGTTTCAGCGCCGGTTCTCCCGGATAGACAGCCTCAGTACCGTTAACAGTCATTTCCCAGTTTAATTTCGCTCCATTTTCCCGGAGACTCAACTTATAGCTAGTCGCACCAGCAACCGGATTCCACCGCAAAATTGGCTTGCTGTCGAGCAATTTCGTGCGCCGCGGACTGATAATATAAGGAATTGGCGCGCTATTCCAGGTAATTTTACCGTCGCCGCGATCGGGACATTTAATCAAGTCGGCGCTGCAATCAGCTTTCGACTTTTCCTTGGCTAACAAACAGCTATTCAATTGATTTTCACCCGATGCGATCGACTTAATTCCCAAATCAGCACATTGGATCGTCAGTTGGGCGTTTTGTGCAGTTCGCAATTTGTCTCCCGGATAAATCGGCGTACCGCTGGTAGGGCGAACAATTCGGCCGTTTTGGCGCTCGATCGCAACTTCCCCGCTACTATGGATAATCAGTCCGTTGGATATTCTGTTACTGGCTGCTAGTGCGGTAGTTGCGATCGAGCTTAATGCTATAAAAGTTGCAATCCTGATTTTCACTTGATATTTCCTTTTATTCGTAAATATTGTTTGGCACTTTGGATACATTGCTCTTGTTCGGGTACGCTAGATTTAGAATATTTAATCGTTTTTTTCCAGTGTTCTAAGGCTTCATGTGGCTTACCTTGAGTTTCCAGAACCCGTGCTAAAAAACAGTGAGCTTCAGGGCTATTGTCTGTCAATCCAATTGCTGTTTGGAAATCTATTTCTGCATCATGATATTGCTGTTCTTTAAAGCGTATCCAGCCGCGATTCTTGATACAAGCCGCTTTTACTCCGTCGTATTTAGCGTGTTCTAAACAAAGGTTGATCGCCTTTAAAGCGGGTTGATGTTTATCCTTGCGGATGAATAATTTAGATATTTGAGCAGAAGCATCAGGAAGTCCTCGCAATACAGCATTTTGCATTGCCTCTAACGCACCTTGATCGTCATTCAATTCGTCGCATAACATAGCTAAATTATAGTATGCTTGTGCATAATTCAGGTGAATTAAGCTTGCTAAATTGTAGAATAATTTAGCAATTAAAGGTTTATTTTGACGGTGGTTTTCCATGCCAATTTGATTCGCAACTGGGGCAAGTATCGGGCCCATTAACATATAACTGCTAGCGGTAGTAGCTAAACCGATTCCCAGGCGCTGCATCAAATTAGAAATAAAAATAGAGATATCGTTGTTTGGGCGATCGCCCTCAGTATCACCCAAAAGAGAGCCCACAGCAACAAGCGGGCGATTCCCTACGGGATAGCTGCGCTTCACGCGCTTTAATTGCAGTAAAGTCAACCCGTCAAAAGTTGGCTGCTGACAGAGCACAGGTATGGCACTCGCACCGGGAAACTCAGATTCCCACTTCTGTAAATAATCCTTAGCTTTCCGTACTGCTAAAAACAAAGGATATTCTTTGCTTAAATATCCGAATAAAGACTTAACAAAATCGTGAGCAATTTTATCTGGTATCGGCGCACGCATCACAATCATTGCCGGTAAAGGCAAGCCTCCCGCAACTAAATCTGCTGCCAATTGGAGGCTAGAACAAGAGTTTAAAATTAGCAACTCCAATCCTTGAAAAATTGATTTTTCCAACCCCTCTTTTAAATAGTCTATTGTGACAGTATTATCGCAATCTGCTTGATTAATATGCAGCCATCCCTTGACAGCATTGCTATTGCTATGTCCGCCGTAATATAAAATCTGCCAATTTTTTTCATCTTCTAACAACTTCTCGCGTAGCTTTTCCGGTGTTGGCTGGTGAATAAATTGTAACTCGCAGCGATCGCCAAAAGACCGTTGAAGACTTTTCTCATCTTGTCGCAGATCGAGTCCGTCACTATTACCGGAGACACATAAAATTCTACCTCGCGAAGGCAGAGGCATTCCGCCGGTAGTTGCCTTTTTGAGAGCTTTTCTATACTGTGACGGACTTTTGATTATCTCACAATTTTTGTAATCTTCGCGAAATTTCCACGCATCCCAAGGCAGATGCCAATTTTCCGAATCTTTGATTTCGAGAAATACTTCAAAGCACTGATCTCGACCACCAAACGCATCAACTACATTTCTAAAATTATGCTCAATTCCCGCATAAAATTCCTCACTACTCAGCCACAGCCTCATAGATTCATTCAAATATTGATAGATCAATTGAGGATTATCTTCAGAAATATTGGTTGTCCCTGTAGCCTTAACTTTAATTCTAGAAAGGATGTTGCTAGATTTTCCCGCACGACAAATAAGTTGCCATCTTTTTTGCAGATCATCAACTTCCGGGGCTGGTGGCAAACTTCCTTTAAATTTATGGACTGTTGTTTGGTTTTCTTGAAACTCCCCTGTGATGTCGGGAAAACCCTTGTATAGATCCCCAATCCCTAAACCCAAGATAAATCTTAAGCTCATAAATTAGACGCGAGTAGAGTTAATCGAGATATCATACCACAAAATTTTCTGTGACGCTGAAATCATCTAAAGCTACTCGAATACTAAAACTCTCGTCTCGATCAACCTCAATATCCTTCAGCAAAATGTACCTCTCCTGAATCCTTGATTGTGACTCGGTTAGATTTTTACCGATGTCGGAGATTAAGGAAAGTTTAATATTCTGGGGCAGGTAACGTTCTCCGATCGCCGGATGCAGTTGAACGTGAACTCTGACAGTGCGATCGCTCTCTTCAGCAATCGCCACCAACAAAGCAACAGTTGTCCTTCCCAGCCGCATTCCCAAGTCAATCAACTTAGCCCGCGTGACATCGGCTTCAGGAAACCTATTGATGCTACTTTGACTGCCCTGTAACGCAGATTCTTCTCTCGATTTTCCACCTCCTCGTAATGCAAAACTGGGGGTTTTGTCAGGGAAAATCAGGTTTTTAAACTTTTGTTTAGCTTCCTCCAATTGCTGCAAAAATATTTCTGCAACATTTGGCAACCAATTACCTAAATTAGATTTAACCGGATTTTCAATCTCAACAGGAGAAGTTTTTGCCTGCGGGTTAAATACAGCTTCAAAAGGCTGCCAATCAGCCGTAAATACATTCATAAACCACTGACTGAGGTTAATTTTAGATTCCAACAAATGTTCTAGATGCCCTAAGAAATTATCCAGGGAATGCAATTCGCTCAATACTAATTCCCCCGCCTCCGCAGTTGGAGAAAAACCAAGCAATCTCGCTTCCTTTTCCTCCTCATCAATTTCTACAGCAATATAGCCAATGCGTTCTGCCCTTGCTTCCACAGGCACTGGGCAAATCTCAGGCGGATGTGCCGATGAATTCTGGTTGCCATTTTCTGGATTTTGATGCCGATTGTTAATTGGACGGCATTCGATTTTTCCCAATCCTTTAACATACAAATCTCCCGCATCTGCAAACAGGCGAATTACGGGATTCCAGCTATCGCATTGAGTCAAGTCAGTTTCAATATCGATGATTTTTAGATAATCGCGAACTGCCAGCACTGCCAAAGTATTGAGATAAACTTGCTCGTGCCTTTGCGGGTGGCGCTGTTGGGTGGCAAAATGCTGAGCAAGTTGCAGTGCCTTCTGAGTAATTGGCATCGGCAAAGATTCGATTTCCCCAAGATTGCTATGGTTCATTGTTCTGGTACACTCCTGGTATATTTAAAGTTTGATATCCTTGGTCTTCGCAAAATTTTTGCAGCAGATAACGGCAGTCATTATTGAACAATTGATATAAAGTAGAATGCGCGCAGCCAAACTCTTTTGCGAGTTCTTGAAGACTTTGACCGTACAAACATTTGCGCTGCAATAAAACTTGACAATTTATCTGGGGTTTTCCTCTAACGTGTATGCTTTTTAACTCGTTATTTGGATCGGTTTCTATCCATGCGAGAACTTCGTCCACATAGAAAGTTACATCAGGATCGGCGGCGAGATAGTCAATGGGATTGATAGTTTCTTCGTCTTGTTTTCCTTCTGAGGAGGCTATTCGACGGCGGTTTGGTGTGTCACTTTCTTTTATTGGGGCCTGACGACAATCTAACAGCCGCATTTGGAGATAGCGATTTAACCAAGTCGTAATCAGGCTTTCTTCCGGATCGTAAGGTCGTTTTGCTGTGGTAGCTTCACATAAATTTCGATTGAGATAGATCCATGTTTCTTGCAATGCCTCTTCATAGTAAGGTGTTTTTTGTTTCCAGAGTTTGCCGGATTTGAGAATCTCTCGAATTAGTTGATTCAAGAAATGACCTCGCCTGATACTGCCGGGGGGATGCTGGCAAGCTTTGGTGACGAGTTCGAGGATTTGCTGGTGGGCGGGAGCTCGATCGAACTTTTCCGATTTTACTGAGCACCCAACAGCATCGGATTCGTCGGATAAGTGGTCTTCTCCCTCGGAGGGGTTGGATTTATCAGTCATAGTTAAGTGCGGCCGCAACTTTGTTCCTACATTTACTTATCAGGTTGAGTAAGGAAATTTTTTGCGAACTGCCAAAGTTTTTTTGAGCGGATGGTTGAAAATCTTGCTGTGTGGTGGATTTGGCTGTTTGAGTGTAGGTTGAGTTTTGTAAACAGGACTGGTGCTCGTAAACTCGGTTTATAGACACGCTGTGGGATCGATCGCCCTTAAATCCCGAAAACACCCGTTGTTCCGTACTTTCACTCAGTGTTTGCAAAACTTTATCAAAAAATTTGAGAGTTTTGCATAAAACTACCGAGCTCACCCTGATAAGTAAATGGAAGCGAAAGTCAGGCTTTAGGGTCGATCGTTGGCGCTAACAACGAAAACCAGATCGATCGCGCAATCCGGCTATGTCGCAATCCCGAACTCCGGCAAGGGTTGAAACCCCTGCCTCATAGCGAAAGTCGTCTGAAGACGACTGAAGAATTTATCAGTCCTCTTTGAGAGGACTTGTGCTATGAGGCAGGGAATTCATTCCCTGTCGGAATGTGGGGAAAGCGCGTTATTCGATCGCCCTTAAATCCCAAAAACACCCGTTGTTCCGTACTTTCACCAGTGTTTACAAAACTTTATCAAAAAAAACTTGAGAGTTTTGCATAAAACCACTGAGCTCACCCTGATAGATATACAGAAGGGAAATTACGAAGTTCATCGCACTTGTTGAGATTTATTCAAAAGTGCGATCGCGCGTAACTTCCCGATCGCAATCCGAACCAAATTCCCAACGAATATTGGACAGGGCTTCTGCCGATGTTGGTTTAATCTATTTCCACGGTTGCATTTATTGAGTTGATTTGAACCGGTAATTGCGACGACAGATTTGAAGTGCGATCGCATTTCGCGAGACTTCAGTTTGGGTAAATGACGGATCTACGACAGCTAGAAAGTGCAGAAGTGCGATCGGGCTTGTCGATAGAGTCGCTTTGTCAATTTTCAGAACAGTTTGTATCTACCACGCGAGGATAATTATCATGGCTACTACTAATAACTCATTGAATTCTGCGATCGAAACTTCTTTGCAAGCCGTTTACACCACGTTAAATAATTTTGCCAAGGGTGATGATTTTGTTGCCAAAGTTCAAAGTATTTTCGGCACAAACTTTGATGCTGGTAAGTTAGAAGAAATCCGCCAGCAGTGGATTAATAGCGATTTTGCATCTTTGCCTGCGATCGAAGTTCGCACTGGTTGTGAACTCAAAGGGGCTAATGCTGCTTATGCGGGTTCCAATAATACCATTTATGTTTCCGAAAACTTTTTGACCCAAAATAATGACAATCTTCAAGGGATTAGCAGTGTTTTATTGGAAGAAATTGGTCATTCTGTAGATTGGAGTATTAACACTTCTGATACTCCTGGCGATGAAGGTGCCATTTTTTCCGCAACAGTTTTAGGTCATCAATATTTAGATGCTTCTACTTTGAAGGCAATTAAACAAGAGGATGACTCTAATCTTTTAACTCTCGACAATTCTAGTATTGTTGTTGAACAGTCAATAGACACGACAACTTATTCTGACACTCTTAGTTTTGGAGAATTTATTTTTAATGCCAAAACTGCGGAATATCTCAATAAGTTTTTTGGTTCAAATGTAAATAACTCTTGGGAATACACTTCAGAAAATGCGTTCAAATACAAATATAACTATGGAAGCACAACAGCCTCTTACGATCTGAATGCTAACATTGGTAAAGCTAGTGCTGGCCTTATTTTAGGTGGGGGTTCAGTTGAGTCTGGGGTTGAGTTTAAAGCGGGATATAATCTTGGAGAACTTAATCTTGATTTGCCCTTTTCAGCATCACTCAAAGCAAGTGCAAATAATAATCTACTGAATTTTGATTTCACAAATATTTACCAGGGTAATTTTGAATACATAGGACCCTCAATATATGCTTCTTTAGATGCAATATTAAACTATGATATCGGCGGTTTAGATGCTTTTTTTGGAATATCAGGATTTGGAGTGAATTATACTAAGACACTTCCATTGTTTCCAGGGCAAAGCCACAAATCATCGCATACTCTCTTAAAAATTGACTCAAAGAATGTAGGAAATGTCTCAGAAAAAATCAATTTTAACATACTTGATGTTGCGAGTATCGGAGTTACAATTCCTAAATTCAATCCAAAAACAATTGAAACCAAAACTACTGCTGATGGAGAATATTCTCTAGAAATTGGTCACAAAACTGAGGACTTTTTCAGTGCAAGCCTGGGACTGGATCAAGTAATATCTGCTGCAGCTCAAAGCTTTGGTGGACCAGCTCTTGCTGCTGCCGGAAAAGTTTTAGCTGGTTCAATTTCAGAACCTGTTGGTTTTGGTGGAGCAAAATCAGATATTTCTTGGCGACTTTTTCCTATAGATCTCAGTTATAAGATGGGGTTGAACTACAGCTATAAAGCAGGAATCAGGAAAGGAACTACAGAAATTGTAGGAGGAGAATTTAAAGAATTTAAAAATTCATTTAACATGATTGATGAGTTACTAGAAAAGGATCTAGATAACGATTCTAAAATCGACTTGGATTTAAACTATAATCCAGACATTTTCTTTTCAGCCAATGCTTATCTAAAACCAGAGGTGTCTATAGATTTCAAAGTTTTACAAGGTAGTATGGGCGTAAAGGCGAGTACGCCAGATTTTAATATGGGAAATAATTCTGAGGCTAGCCTATTTAGTATTGGCTATTCTAAAGAATTTACTCTAATTGACGAGTTTGCAAAAATACCCTTATGGGAAGGTGATAAAATCTCTATTCTTGAAGGTGATATAGGGATTCCTTTTAACGATCTTTACCGACTAATCACAGGAATCGATTTTACAAGAAATCGAACTTCAATAGAAATCCCTTTCAATACTATCTTCCCTAATGTAGGAACGGCTGGAGATGACATTTTAAGTTTACCTGAATCTGCTGGTGATGAAAATCTCTATGGCGAAGCAGGTAATGATGTCCTTTACGGCAATTCCTACGCCAACAGAATCATGGGTGCTGAAGACAATGACTCTATTTATGGAGGAGTTGGTAGTGACAGTCTTCATGGCGAACAAGGAGACGATTTCTTACAAGGCGAACAAGGCAATGATTTACTGAATGGAGGAATTGGCATAGATACAATCAGTTACGCCAATTCAGTTAGTGGTGTCATTGTCAACATTGATGAAAATAACGACTACCAACACCAACAAACAGCAGGAACATTTGACCTTGAACCTAATTTTGCAATTCCTTCAGGTCAAGCATTAGATGGCTTTGGTTCAACAGATAATATTGTTGAAGTTGAAAATATTGTTGGTTCTTCTTACGACGATATTTTAATCGGCAATGCTTTAGATAACACTATTGAAGCAGGTGCTGGCAACGATCTTATTGTTAGCAGTGCTGGCAACGATGGGTTAGAAGGAAATGGAGGAATTGACACTGTAAGTTTTCGCCGCGATCCTAATGGTGTTTCCGTCAGTCTCAAAAATGGTATTGCTACGGATGGGTTTGGCGGTCAAGATAATATCTCTGGCATAGAAAATGTTGTCGGTTCTAGCTTTAGCGATCGAATCGAAGGTGATGATGGAGTTAATATAATTACCAGTGGTGCTGGCGATGATATTGTTTATGCCTTAGCTGGCAATGATATTGTTTATGCTGGCACAGATAACGACGAAGTACATGGTGGCGACGGTAAAGACATCCTCCTCGGTGAAGCTGGCAGCGACACCCTAGAAGGAAACGAAGGCGAAGATATCCTCGACGGCGGGATTGATAGCGACCTTCTCTACGGCAACTCTGGCAACGACATTCTCTACGGCCGTGAAGGTGACGACATCATCGACGGCGGCACCGAAAATGACCTACTTTACGGCGAACAAGGCGATGACAAACTCTACGGCCAAACTGGCAACGACATCATCCAAGGCAACGAAGGCGAAGACTACGCCGAAGGTGGCAGCGGCCGCGACTTCATCCAAGGCAATGAAGGCGAAGACATCCTCTACGGGCAAGATGGCAGCGACACCATAGAAGGCAACGCAGACGATGACTTCATCGATGGCGGCAACGGCCAAGACTTGCTTTCCGGCAATACCGGTGATGACAGAATTTACGGACAAGCCGGCAACGATGTCATCCAAGGCAACGAAAATAATGACTGGCTGGAAGGCGGCGACGGCCAAGACATCATTGATGGGGGAACTGACGACGATGATATTTACGGACAAGCTGGCGAAGACAACCTTTTCGGCAGTCAAGGTCAAGACTACATTGATGGCGGCGACGGCAAAGATACCCTGTTTGGCGGCTTCGATGACGACGTACTTTTAGGCCAAGCGGGCGATGACACTCTCAACGGCAACGCTGGCAATGACGAATTATTTGGCGGTACTGGCAATGACTCGTTAATCGGAGAAATCGGCGATGATTTAATTGACGGCGGAGAAGGAGTTGATCTCGTTAATTACATCAATTCTCCCAGTGGCGTTATCGTTAACATTGACGAAAATAGCGACTACGACAACAACACCAACCAACGTTTCCAAGAATTCGTCACCGCAGTTAATCCCAGCGAATATTACACCGAACTCGAACGGGATTTTGAAATTGCTGCTGGTACTGGTAAAGACGGTTTTGGCACTACCGATGCTTTGAGAAACTTAGAAGACATCATCGGTACTCGCTTTGAAGACATCTTAATTGGTAACGAAAAAGATAACCGAATTTGGGCATTAGAAGGCAACGATTTATTAATTGGCAATGCCGGCAATGACTCATTTTACGGCGGAGAAGGCATCGACATTCTCAGCTACCGCCGCGACCCGAACGGCGTTACTGTCAACTTACAAACAGGCGATGCTACCGACGGCTGGGGAAATCAAGACAAAATTGCCGACATTGAAAACGTCGCGGGTTCTCGGCATGACGATAATATTACCGGCGACGATACGGTTAATGTTATCACTGGCGATGCTGGGGACGATCGCATTTACGGACTCGGTGGCCACGACAAACTCTACGGCGAATTCGGCAACGACCTAATCTACGGCGGCGAAGGCGGCGACAGCATCTACGGCAACCAAGACCGAGACACCCTATACGGCGAAGCCGGTCAAGACTACATCCGAGGCGGCGATGCCGACGACTTAATCTACGCCGGTAGCGATGACGACACCGTTGCAGGAGACGCTGGCTACGGCAACGACACAATTTTTGGCGAAACAGGCAAAGACTTACTCTACGGTGGCGCTGGCGACGACTTTGTGTACGGCGGCGAAGACAAAGACACCATCTACGGCGAAGGCGAAAACGACAAACTCTACGGAGAAGGAGACGCCGACCTAATCTACGGTGGCACCGGCGACGACGAACTCTCCGGCGGCGACGACCAAGACACCCTCATCGGCGAAGCCGGCAACGACACTCTCGCAGGCGATGCAGGCGACGACACCCTAGACGCCGGAACAGGCAACGACTATCTCTACGGCGGTACCGGCAAAGACACCCTAAATGCCGGCCTCGGCAACGACCAACTTTACGGCGGCGGCGATGCCGACATCCTCCTCGGCAAAGAAGGCGACGACAACCTCTACGGCGAAGCTGGCGACGACACCCTCGATGCAGCAGAAGGCAACGACAACCTCTACGGCGGCGACGGCAAAGACATTCTCGATGCTGGAATCGGCAACGACCAACTTTGGGGAGGTCAAGACGATGACACGTTATACGCCAAAGCAGGCGACGACAACTTGTTTGGCGAAGGTGGCAACGACTCACTCAACGCAGCAGAAGGCAACGACAGTCTCTACGGTGGAGACGGCAAAGACATTCTTGATGCCGGAGTTGGCAACGACTTTCTCTGGGGTGGTCAAGACGACGATACTTTATCAGCCCAAGCTGGCGATGACTACCTGTTTGGCGAAGGCGGCAACGACAGTCTCGATGCAGCCGAAGGCAACGATTCCCTTTACGGCGATAGTGGCAAAGACTTTCTCAATGCTGGCGCAGGCAACGATTACCTCTGGGGTGGTCAAGACGACGACACTTTATCAGCCCAAGCTGGCGACGACTACCTCTGGGGCGAAAACGGCGATGACATCCTCGATGCTGGCGAAGGCAACGATTCCCTCTACGGCGCTAGCGGCAAAGACATTTTAGATGCCGGAAGTGGCAATGACTATCTGTGGGGAGGTCAAGGCGATGACACTTTATTAGCCAAAGCCGGCGATGACAACTTGTTTGGGGAATCTGGCAATGACATCCTTGATGCAGCAGAAGGCAACGATTCCCTCTACGGTGGCGACGGCAAAGACACCTTGTTCGGTCAAGCTGGCAACGACTTATTGCAAGGCGGTTTCGGCGACGACTCACTCTTAGCAGGCGACGGTAACGATACCCTTCTCGGTCAAGCTGACAGCGACACTCTGTACGGCTTCGGTGGCGATGACATCCTGGAAGGCAACTCAGGAACAGACCGACTTTTTGGGGAACTCGGCAACGACTTCCTCAACGGCGGTACTGAAAACGATACCCTCGAAGGCGGCGACGGTAACGACATTCTCGACGGTGGTGATAATAACGACAGTCTGTTCGGACAAGTCAGTGATGATACGGTTATCGGCAACCGGGGCGATGACATTGTTGACGGCGGTTCCGGCAATGATTTGCTTGAGGGGAATCAAGGGCGCGATCGAATTTACGGTCAATCCGGCCTCGACACCCTCCTCGGTGGCGACGATAGCGACACTCTGTGGGGAGGAGACGACGCGGACAACTTGCTGGGAGAATCCGGCAGCGATACCCTGTTCGGCGGTTTCGGCAACGACCAACTCGATGGCGGCGAAAATAATGACAGCCTCTACGGGGAAGGTGGCGATGATACCCTAGCTGGCGGAACAGGGGACGATTTTGTAGATGGCGGCACCGAAAACGATACTCTATCCGGCAATGATGGCAGTGACAAATTATACGGCCACCAAGGCAACGACTTCTTAGAAGGCAATGCCGATAATGACCAACTGTGGGGTGGAGATAACGAGGATACGCTGTTAGGACAAACCGGAGATGACATTCTGCGGGGCGAATCGGGCAACGACAGCCTTGATGGTGGCGAAGGGGCCGATCGACTTTTCGGTCAAATCGGCAAAGATACCCTCTCCGGTAACAATGGCGACGACTACTTAGAAGGCGGCGCAGACGATGATAGCTTAACTGGCGGCGCAGGGCGCGATCGAATTTACGGCAACGACGGCAACGACATCGCCGACGGCAACAGCGGCGACGACTACATCGACGGCGGGGCGAACAACGATACTTTAGCAGGGGGAGAAGGGCGCGATCGAATTTTCGGTCAATCCGGCAACGACAGCCTCGAAGGTAACGACGACAACGACTTCCTCGATAGCGGAACCGGAAATGACACCCTGTGGGGCAACGACGGCGACGACGAACTCTACGGCCGCGAAGACCGAGATTTGATCGACGGCGGCCGCGGCAACGACCAAATCTATGGCGGAGATGCAGCCGACACCCTTCTCGGACAAACCGGAGAGGATAAGATCGACGGTGGTTCCGGCGCAGACTCGATTCTCGGTAACGATGGCAACGACAACATTTGGGCAAAAGCCGGCGATGACTTCATCAACGGCGGCGCCGGCAGCGACAACATTTGGGGCGACGAAGACAACGACCTGATTTTTGGAGAAGCAGGTGAAGACAAAATCGATGGCGGTTCCGGCTACGACAGCATCGACGGCGGCGCCGGCAACGACCAACTGTTCGGCGGTACGGGCAACGACCAATTATTAGGAGGTGCCGGCAACGACAAAATTGACGGCAGCATCGACGACGACAAACTCTTCGGAGGTGGCGGCAACGACTTGATGTTTGGCAGTCAAGGGCAAGACACGATGTTAGGCGAAGTAGGGGAAGACACCCTCTACGGTGGCGACGAAATTGACCTGATGGACGGCGGCGCGAGTAACGACTTGGTTGTCGGCGACTCCGGCGACGACATCCTCACCGGCGATTCCGGCGACGACACCCTGGCTGGCGGCAGCGGCAACGACTTGATGGGCGGAGGCAACGGCGACGACTTAATGTTCGGTGAATGCGAAGACGACACCATGTTGGGAGGTGCCGGTCAGGACACCCTTGACGGCGGTTGTGGCAACGACTTGCTAACTGGGGAAGCTGGCAGCGACAACCTTTTGGGCAACGAAGGCGATGACAGTCTCGATGGCGGCAGCAGCAATGACACCCTTGATGGCGGTAATGGCAACGACTTCTTAAATGGTGGCAGTGGCAATGACAGCCTCAACGGTAACGATGGCGATGACAGTCTCTACGGCGGCGAAGGTAACAACGTGCTCAAGGGCGGGAACGGCCAAGATTCGCTGATTGGAGGCAGTAGTTCCGACATATTTGTGCTATCGCCAAGTTCGGGACTTGATAACATAGTTTACTTCCAGGCCGATCGCGATTACTTCGGACTAACACAAGACCTCACTTTTGACCAATTGCAAATCGTTCAAGGCGGCGAGAATTATACTAACGATGCTTTGATTAGCATCGCAGGCACCGGCGAACATTTAGCTTGGGTGAAAGATACTCAATTTAGTGCGATCGACAGTTCTCGGTTTATTTCCCTCACCCCCGGAGCCCCGCTGCCTGGAGTTTTCAATACTCCCTCGGATACCGATCTTTTAACCGGCGAACCTGTTGATAGTAACGATGTTCTAAGTGAGATCGACAGCGGTTCTAGCACTACCTTATCCAGCACAACTGCTGCACCAATTAGTCAGCCAAACAGCACGACTACCGCAGCAATTAGTCAGTCAAACAGCACGATTACTGAACCGATTAGTCAGCCAAACAGCACGACTACTACTCTAGAAAGTGCCAGCCAGCCACTGGTGACAACAGCTACTAATCCAGCTATTTCAACACCAACTGATGGCACAACTACCACCGATGACATCTTGCTAAATGGCGGTTCAATTTCAACCATGAATAGCTTTAGTGGCATCGATGATGACATTCTCATCTACGACTCTAATAGCTTGTTAACATCTCTAACCAACGCTCAAACTCAGCCCATTATTCCTTTGACAGCGACGAGTGTTGGTAGTGCGATCGCTCCTACTGCTAATCCTTCTGGTAAGGAAGGTGACCTCTTACTTAATGCGAATCCGAGTCCCATTCAGCTACCAACAAGTAGCGATTTAAGTGGCACTTCTACCTTGTAGTAATTGCAGGTTTGGTTGACGGCGATCGAATAGATAAAAACCCGGTTTCTTGAAGAAACCGGGTTTTTTGCAGTTTTTTCGGTTTGTAATACCAAATCCGGGTTGTATCGTTGACCGTTGTATGGTCATGATTTAACCGCAGAGAACACAGAGGACACAGAGGGAGAGAAGAGAGATATGAATAATTATGCTACGGGATTTGATATTAGCTATTGTTGCGATCGAGCCTTACGATCGCGTGAGAGTTGCTGTTTCCCGATCGTACCGGAATTGATCGATGGTTCCTTCCTTGATTTTTTCGATCGCCTCCTCAATGACTTCTAGTGGAACGAGGAACCACTCCCTTGGCTGCACTGGTATACCGAAGCGATCCTGTAATTCCAAATCCAATCGAGCGCTGGCGAAGAACTTCTGAAGGAGTGCCTCAAGTCGCTTCCGGTTCATATTTGCCAATTTAAATGTTGCGACGATTTCCACATCTGCTAGCAGATAGGTGGGGTCTTTCTTGGCGTTGGCAATTCGGCTTTTTACGTCTCCTCCGGTGACACCAATCTTGTGAATGACAGACCGATTCTCAGCAATGAAGGGATGATCCGATTGGCTCCTGAGCACGTAAATGTACCCAGTTGGTAAGTCGTCTGCTGCTTCAATGTGAGAAAACAGGGGGCCGAAATCTGGGGTGGTGATGCGGCGGCTGGCCTTGTCTTTATTTAAAGCACGCTGGAGCGATCGCAACAGCAAATCGCTCTCGGTGGCATTGTCATAAACCACCCTCAGCCGGCAGTCCGATCGACCATAGTCGCTGACAAACGGCTCACCCATATCGACCACCATCACCTTCTGCCCATCAAGGATGAACAAATCACCTTCCTTTACGGCCGCATAGTCCTGGTATTTGATGGTTTGCCGTTCCCCCGACTGCAATTGCCGTTGCACTTTGTCAAAGATGGGTTTGAATTCATCAAAGTCCTGGCAGGGAGTACGTTGGGCGATTTCCTCCGCTGCTTTGATTTCGCTGCGCGATCGCACATGAGTAAGCTGGGTAACGTCGTTCTCTGAGGCTGCATCGACTCCCAGGGAGGCCAGCAGTGCTTCATCTGTGAGATCGCGAACTGTGCTCAGGCTGGCATCAGTCTCAGCATCTAACAGTCCGCGTGAGTCTAGCGGTTCCAAGACGGCGCGACATTCCTCCGATTCTCGCAGGCGATCGAGCCGTACTGCATAAAGCCGCTCGAAGATATCGCGATCTTCCCCATGCTGGGGCAGTCTGCCATATTCTTCCACAAACCGCTCGATCTCCTCAAAGCCTGCGATGATCCGCTCTTCTCTGGCAGAACGCTGGCCGGAGGGTTCGGGGGTCATGTCCATGCCCAATTCACCGAGCAATTCCAAATCATCATCGGTGGTGTACTTAGGCATTAGTTTCCTCCTTCACTTTGCGTTGCAGGAAGGCAACTCCTTCTGCCATCCGTTTTTCCCAGGGATCGACTGCTGTGAGAGAGGGCAACCTGCCTTTTTCTTGCTTGAACCGCAGCGCCCGTTTGGCTAATTCCCGCGCTTCTTCCACGCTAAGGGTTACTCGCTTAGCCGCAATGACTTCTGCCACCTGCTTGAGCCGTTCTTCGCTCATGGACTTAGCCAGGATGGCATAGGCTTCGCCAAAGGGGTTGATGCGATCGATCAGATCCATATCGAGGTCTGTTACCGATAGGGCGAACTTCCTCACCCCATCGAGGAGTGAGGTGTTTTTCGCTGCTTCCCCACCACCAGGATTTGTGGCGTACAGCCCACCACTTTCGTTCATGGTTTTTTTAGCTTGTTGGACAAGGGTTAGGGCGGCGATCGCGTGTTGGCGGACGGCTTCTCGATCTTCCGCTTCTAGATTTGGGAACTTCTCTTTGACGATTTTGCCCATGCGAACTTGGGTGAGTTCTTCCGGCACCAGTTCTTCATCAAATAGGCCGCGCTCGATCGCGGGCTTATCTTGGACAAATGCCGTCACCAGTTCGGTCAAGTCTTCGCGGCAGATGCGTTCGGCTTCCGGGCTCTTGGGTTCGGCTAATCCCTTAATTTCCATTTGAATCAGGCCTCTCTCTGGATTGATGCCCACGTTGCACTTGCCAGGATTGTAACCATCTTCCCCGTAGTCGAAGCCCGGTGTTGGTTGATTGTCGGGACGCTTGGGTTTGAACTCGAAGCGTGGCGCGAGCACTTGCTCCATCAGTAGGCTGGCTGCAATGGCTTTGAGCGTGTCGTTCACTGCCTCGGTGACGGCAGATTCGGCGGCATCCGGCTCGGCAATCAGGTTGGTGAACCGAGCGCGGGTTTTCCCTGGTGCATCGCGGGTGGCACGACCGATAATCTGAATAATCTCTGTCAAACTGGAGCGGTAGCCGATCGTCAGGGCGTGTTCGCACCAGATCCAATCAAAACCTTCTTTCGCCATGCCGAGGGCGATAATGATGTCCACACGATCGCGATTGTTCTTATGGGTGGGGTCTTTTAGGGCGGTGGCGACTTTATCCCGTTTGGTGGGGTCGTCGTCTACGAGATCGGCGATTTTGAGAATCGTGCCGTCGGCGGTTTTAACCAGTTGAAATCCCGTCTTGGGGTCGGTGCCTTGCCATTCGCCCAGTTCCTCGATGATGTGCTCCACCTCGCGGATCTTGTCCTTCGTACTTTCGCGGGAGTTGACGTTGGGAATGTGCAGGATGGTTTTCTCTTTGGGGTTTAGCACCTGCACGATTTCGTCGGTGTAGCTACCCGCGTAGAAGTAGTAGCCAATGTCGAGTTGCTTGAGGTATTGGTAGCCGTTGAGCTGTTCGTAGTAGGTGTAGGTGACGGTATCGAATCGGGATTCGTCTTCGGGGTGCAACACAGCTTCGGCATCGCCGCGAAAGTAGGAGCCGGTCATGGCTATGATGTGGGTTTTGTCGCGGGCCATGAGTTGGCGGACACGATCGCCCAGCTTGTTGTCTGGGTTGGACGAAACATGATGAAATTCGTCTATGGCGATTAGGCGATCGTCTAAGACTTCGATACCGAATTTGTCCACGGCAAAGCGGAATGTGGCGTGAGTGCAGACCAGAATCTTGGAACTGCTGGCTAGAAACTTCTGCACCGCGCCCACTTTGCCGCCGTCGTTTCCCGGTGCGTCGCAGAGATTCCACTTCGGTTCAACTTGCCAATCGGCCCAAAAGCCAAACTGACTCAGCGGCTCATCGTGGAAGCTGGAGCCGATCGCCTTTTCTGGCACGACGATGATAGCTTGTTTGAGGTTCTGGTTCTCTAGTTTGTCGAGGGCGATGAACATCAATGCGCGACTTTTGCCGGAGGCGGGGGGCGATTTGATCAGGAGGTATTGTTCGCCGCGCTTTTGGTAGGCGCGTTCTTGCATCGGGCGCATACCGAGGGCGTTGGGGCGGGTGGAGGTGCCATCCTGGGCGTAGGTGACGGAAACTGAGGGAATCGCGATCGGTTTGCTCATGGGTGGGAGTTTTTTTCTTTGAGACTTGCTAAAATCGGTTTGCATTTAAGCACTTTTTTGTTGATATGTATGCGTTTTAGACTTCGATACTCGCCAGCATCGATTTGCGTTAAAGCACTTTTACGCCCAAAAAGGGAGGTAACGACTCTGCTCTAGCTAAGCTAACCATTAGAATCAATATCGCCCATGACAGCAAGCGCTAACTTAAACTTAAGTTCTTCACTGAAATCTTCCTCGAAAATAAGAGACTCAATCAGTTCTAATAAAAACTCTTTATAAATTTTTCCTTCTGCTATCCAGACGGCGATATTTTCCATTTCTAGGACAAACTTTCTTACCACAAAATCGTAACCATTGAGCTTTAGAAAATAAGCTCCCAATGCAATACTAGAGCGTTTATTTCCGTCATAAAAAGCATGAAACTTGTTGACAGCAAAAACTAGGTGAGTTAACTTGTGGTGAATCTCAGGATAATAGAGATCGTTTTGAATATGTTCTAATGCGCTCTCTAGTAGACTCGGATTATTAGAACCCGGAAAGCCGCCTGAGTTTTCGATAATCCAATCATGCAGCTCGATCGCATAGTGAATGTCAAAGTAAAAAAAAGCTGCTGCCATAACTTACCGATCCTTCAATCGCTTAAATACAGCCAAAAGAGCCGGATCGGAAAGTTGCTCTTCTAAAGAACGGCTGGTTTCTCCTAAAAATTTCTCAAAGTCACTCTCTGGAACACTTTGGATATAGGCTTCTAATTTTTGATGCAGAGCATCCCGAAAGCCTAGATCGCGACTGGCCATTTTGATGCGGGCATCTTCAATAATGGGTTTTAGATAGGGGTTTTCCTCTGCCGATTCAAATAGCGAATCAACCTCTTTCTGTTTCAGCTTTCGTCCCACCTTTTCTGACTCGGCTTTCAATTCTGCTGCCAAACCATTCTCTAGACTGGCAATGGCGATGAGAACTTCGGCATACATGGTATCACGGGGACAATCGTTTTTACCCAAACTTAATATCTGCTTATATTCTTCGGCTTTCTCTCGGAAAACAATCTGATACACTTTGTTGGTGTAAATGCCATACTTAAATTTACCCATGTCGAGGTAATTATCAAGGGCATCGGTAAAGGTTTTACGATAGCTAAATTCTTGATAGACTGCTGGTAAGTAATTGTTATCTCTCTGGTTAATATATTTGGTATGTCCGCCTGCCCGTTCTGCCATTACGTCAATGACGATATCTAAGATGCGCGATCGAATTGCACGGGCCCGATCGCTCTCTACCAGCACCATCGCTAGATTGAGGGTTGCCCGAAAGGTGAACACACCTAATGTCGGGGTTTTGTTACCGTAATCAGTTACGGAGACATCCAGCAAAGCCTTGAAATCTCGAAGTTTCTGGCCTCGTAGCACCCTATAGCCATTAGTCTTCAGCTCATCGTTGTGACTGGATAGATACTTTTCAATTGTACTTTCGCTGATACCGAAAATTTCAATCAGTTGTTGTTTGGTAAATAGCAGTTCTTCTTCATAGTAAGTGCCTCCTAATCCTAAGTATTCTTCTATTTTTTCTAGGGCATAGCGATTGTTGAGAATATTTTGGCGATCGAGTGGCGATGAAGTTAAATCTTTTGCCATCATCATTTTTCTCCTTTGGTTTTACGTTTGGCAGACTTGTTGAGGGGCGCTGGCTGACTGGTCATTTTTGTGTACAATTCAAACAGTTTTTCGAGGCGTTCGGTGTCGTTTTTGAAGCGGCGACCAATGTAGATTCGTTCCAGGATTTCGTCGTTACGATCGTGCGCTTCCCTAACCAGAGGGAATTCGGTATCCATACGATCGCGATCGTACATATCGGCGATCGTGGCTGGGAAATAGTGCTCTCGCGCTAGCAGGATGTCTTCGGCGCAGCGGGTGAGGTCGGCTTTGTTTTGCTCGGTGAGGGTGGGGACGGGGAAGGTGTTCCAGCCGAGGGTGTTGGAGTAGCGATATCGGGTTTCTAGCTTGCCGCAGACGGTGGCGATCCAGACTAGGTGCAGGCGGGAGGCGATTAGCGCCATATTCCAGAGTGGGGCATCGTAGAGGGCAAATAGAAGATCACTTGCAATTGCATTACCATCTAATAAGTCTATTGGAATGTAGTACCTTCTTTCTGATGAGACTTTTGCAACTACGAGAGAATGATTTCTTGCAGTACCTGCGATTTGTACGAACCGATAAGAGCGTGAAGCAAAATCGCGTGTAGATTCTGCTCTACTAGCAAGACGAAATTGTTTAACTTTTTCTTGGACTTCTTTCAAATATGGTTGTTCATTTGCAATGGCTAAATCTGAATCCTCTATCCAAATGCACCATCTACGCTTACCCTGTATCATTTCTTCTGAACCAAGGTAGGGTCGAATAAACCTTTTAAGCTCAGGATTATTTTTTAATAAAGTTGCTCGTTTATCCCCATTTAATATGAAATTCCCATCATCCCTTGGCATATTACCAAACAGCATAGGCGATAACTCTGATAGTGGATTTCGTATCTGTTCAACAGTAGAGTTTGAGCCACCGATAAGATACGCATTGATGTATTCCACACTGCGCTCAACAAGGGTTCCTTCTTCAGTGAGAGAGAATAAACGCCGTGTAGATCCAGGCTCACTCGTAATTCCAATAATCGAGACTGTTACTCCTGCATTATTACTGGCTAGATTTGACCACTTAAAAGAAGTATAAGCAAAGGCGATCTCATGTCCGGTTTCAAAAATTAGCGGCCATAAGATCGGTACTTGTTGCCCCTGACAGATTGAATTCGTAGATACAAAAGCAGCAGCAGAATTTGTTTGCGTTCCGTAATCCGCCGCCTTCATAAACCAACCAGCGACGTAATCAAGAGATTTCCAGCTCTTTGTGCGGTCACCCAAAATGGCTCCTAGTTCGGCTTTCTGCTCGTCGGTTTGCCACTTGGAGCCAAGATACGGTGGATTCCCGCAAATATAAGTCTCCCCTCCCTCATTCTCAAAATCAATCTCCGCCACTTCCCGCATCTCCCCAAACAAATCCAAATCCTCGCGCTGCACCTTCACCCCCGTTCCTGTCGGCGGACAAAGACTCAACCAATCCAACCGCAACGCATTCCCACAGGTAATCCAGTTATCATCCTTCAGAGGCAAAAACTCCGCCAGCGCCAACTTCGGCCCCCGATACAACACATCACATTGATACTCGGCAATAATCAACGCCAACCGCGCAATCTCACAGGAAAAGTGACGCAATTCAATTCCCCGAAAATTCGTCAGCGGAATCTCAGACTTGCGATCGCCCTCACCCCGAAGACGATTAATCTCCGCCTCGATCGCCCGCATCTCTTTATACGCAATCACCAGAAAATTCCCAGACCCACAAGCCGGATCAAATACCCGAATCCGCGCCATCCGCTGCCGCAGATTTAGCAGCTTGCGGGCATTATCCCCCGCTGCCTCCAATTGCTCCCGCAAACCATCCAAAAACAGCGGATTCAACACCTTGAGGATATTCGGCACACTCGTATAGTGCATCCCCAACGCACCCCGCTCCTCATCATCCGCCACCGCCTGAATCATCGACCCGAAAATATCGGGATTAATCTTCGTCCAGTCCAGATTGCCAACATGAAGTAAGTACGATCGGGCAATCTTGCTAAAACGCGGCACCGCCACCCCACCCGAAAACAGCCCTCCATTCACATAGGGGAATCTATCTGCCCAATTGCGAATCTTCGCCGCCTCCCGATCCTTAAGCGGCGTACACATCGCCCGAAACATCTCCGACAGCACCTCGTGCGTATTCGACGAATCACTCGCACTCATTTGTTCGATCGTGGCAGTGAAGAGGGCATTGCTGTGAAAGATATTCGTATCCTCCGCAAAGAAACAGAAGATTAGTCGCGCCATGAAGTGATTTAACGCTTCCCGGCGATCGGCCTTGTCCCACTCCGGGTTCTCCTTCAGCAGCTCCACATACAGGCGGTTGAGGCGCCCCGTAGCCTTGATATCAAAGGCATTCTCCCGGATCTGCTTGACTGTCGTAATGCCCGCCAAGGGCAGGAAAAAACCGAAATGGTTGTGAAAGTCCGGGTAATCGCAAGCGACTATCTCCCCATCAGCGAGGTTTTCCGCCTCAAAACTTTTGCCATCGGTGGCCAGGATAAACTTAACCTTATACCGAGCCGTCGCGGCACTATCCCGCAACGCTGTGAGGGTGTTTGTCACCTCGCCTTCCGGGCAAACCTTTACATGGATATTGTTGCGCTGGAGCACGCCACCGAGATCCGATTGGTTGGAGCCACCGCTTTTGCTTTTGAGCCGCTTGAGAGTCGTCGGCTTGTTACCAAAGGCTTCGAGGAAGGCAAAGGGGAACTCTTCCGAGTCAAAGGGCGCTTCAGCGAGCCTGGAAACTGCTTCTTCGATTTCGACTGCATTCATACTTCCACCATCGGTAGCTCAGGGGCGGTAGCTCAGAGGTTCCATTATCGCCTCTTAACGCAATTTTGGATTTTACCTGATTTGTCGATCGATCTTCTGAGTTCAAGCGACACTACCCATGATTAACTCTGCGATCGTAGAAATGCCCAGAAAATCTCTGGGAACCCAATGTCTATTAATATCATGTGCGATCGATTAATTATAATATCCCGGTCGGGCGGGTTTTTGAGATTGTCAATTATTGGCAGATATTCTTGGTGAGGGGAACCCTACAAAAATCGCGGTCGTTCGATCGAACATGATATAATTCCGATGCTACCGGAAACGATATTACCAGCCGCTACAGCATGAGCTTAATTAAAAGAACGCAGACGGAATTCCATCTGCGTTCATCTGTGTTTATCTGCTAATATCTGCGGTCAAAAAACTCCCAATCCACTACTTCGCCGCAGGTAAAGACAACTGAGGCGAAGTTTTAGGATAACTTCCATTTTCGGGAATCGCTGCGGGTTCGGAGGAAAGCAAAAACTCGCGAATAACCCTAGCAACTGCTCTTTGAGCTAAACCGCCGACTACTTTCTGCCCCATATTCTGCACTTCTGGTTTCACCAACAACTGCGGCAGTAGCTGCAATACTTTCATGCCGTCAAAACCGGGAGTTGATTGCAAAATATCCCAAATCCGCTTGATGTGTTCTAGGTTTTTTTGTTCAGTCGGTGAAACCACAGGTTGATTTGCCTTGACTCCAAACCATTCGCCGACTACAGATTTGGCGTTAGCAAAGGCGTTGCTGGAAAGTGTGTCGAGACTCTTGACTAATTCCAGGACAATACGATCGCGAATGAAATCTCCTCTTTCGGAAAATAAATATTCTAATGCTTGGTTCAAGATTTTGCTGACATCGTAATCGTCGCTCTCGCGGGCATTGTTGAGCAAGTTTTCTAGGCGGTTCCAGCGGAATTCGCCTTGTTTGAACAGCAAATCTTGCAGGGATGCTCTCAATTCCGGTGCGGGGTCGCTCAACAGCCGTTTTGCTACGTAAGGATAGGCTTTGCTCAACACTTTGAATTCGGGGTCAACGTTGATGGCAATGCCTTCTAACGTGACGAGCGATCGAATAATCAAAGCATAGTAAGCTGGAACTCGGAAAGGATATTCGTACATCACCGCCGAAAGCTCGTCAGTAATGCTTTTGAAATTGAGTTCGGCAACGCTAGCACCCAAAGCATTGTTAAATACGCCCGCCAAAGCTGGAATAATTGGCGTCAAATCGGTATCTGGCGTTAAAAATTCCAACTTGACATAATCTTTTGCTAAACCTTCAAAGTCGCGGTTCACCAAATGCACCACAGCTTCCAACAAGCCGTATCGCTGATAAGGTTTAACTTCGCTCATCATCCCGAAATCGAGATAAGCTAATTGACCATCAGGAGTTGCCAAAAGATTGCCGGGATGTGGGTCGGCGTGAAAGAAACCGTGTTCTAGGAGTTGTCGGAGAGAGCATTGCACCCCCACTTCAATTAAGTAAGGAGCGTCAATTCCTTGAGCTTTAACGGCTTCTAAATTCGTGAGTTTGATGCCGGTGATCCACTCCATTGTTAAGACGCGGCGACGGGTATATTCCCAGTAGATGCTGGGAACATAAATGTCTTTGATGTGGCCGTATAGTTGGGCAAACCGTTCGGCATTTTGACCTTCATGGGTGTAGTCCATTTCTTCGTAAATGCGCTCGCCCAATTCGTCCATAATTCCTGCGAGGTCACTGCGAATTATTTTGAAGTTGTTTTGTGCCCAAACTGCAAGGCGTCGCAGGATGTAGATATCTAAGCCGATGTTTTCGGCTAAACCCGGTCGCTGGACTTTGATTGCGACTGTTTCTCCGGTTTTGAGTTTGCCTTTGTAGACTTGTCCCAGAGATGCTGCTGCGATCGGATCTGGGCTGATTTCTGCGTAGATGTCTTTGGGGTGGGCGCCCAATTCTTCTTGGATGAATTGATATGCTACTTCGTTCGGAAATGCTGGCAATTGGTCTTGCAGCGTTGTTAGTTCTTCTAAATATACTGGCGGTACTAAGTCGGGCCGTGTTGAAAGTGCTTGTCCGATTTTGATGAAAGCTGGGCCGAGTTGGCCGAGAATTTCCCGCAGTCGGACGGCGCGACGCTTTTCGTTGGTGGCGGTACGACCTGTTTTGCCGTCGAACCACACACTGAAGGCAAAGCTAAAAAATGTCCAAACAACGCTCGACAGCCTTCCCCAGACTTGTAGGGGTCGATTTCGGTACAGGGCTGCGATCGCCACTGGATCGTACCGAACAGCATCTCCGGCTAACTCGAAAGCTATGTCTCTGGCTGATTTGAGCGGTTCGGGAGTGGCGACCTCCGTCTCTAGTGATACTGGTACTGCTTGCAGGGGAATTGTATTTGCATCTTGGAGATTGCCGAGTACAGCCTGAGTCCCTGAATTTACATAAGTTGGCGGGGAGGCTGGCGATACTGTCTTGACATTCATAAATCAGACCTAGTGTGAAGCATTGTAAATATATTGTAACAATTTAAGGAAGAAGACCCTTCTTCCTTCTTATATATACTTACTCCCCGCTGGATCTTTGGAGTCGATCGCGAATGCCTGATAGTTGCGATTGGCTGCTGACGGGCGATCGAGGTTGGGGCATTTCGGTATCGGGCCAGTTCGGTAAGTCGTTACAGGGACAGAACTCCGGGGGCATTCCGGTTTGTTTGAACACTACGGGCATAGCGCAGCGCGCGCAGCCACTGATTTCCCAAGCTGGTGTCAGCAGTTGGGCAATTGTTTCGTTTGTGCCTTCGAGGTAACAGTCTCCGCTGTCGCGGGAGATGATTTTTTGCCAGCAGTCTTCAAATTCCTGGCTGTAGCGATCGCCGGCATTTACCGATTTGGGCAGCAGCGCTTCGGAACCGTTGCGAATTAATACTTTTTTGCCTAACTGAAACCAGTAAGCAAGATATTTTCTTACTTCACTATCTGATGCCATAACTTTTAGTCTACCCTTCAACTAATTGATAATTTTAGACTTTTAATTTGAAATTAGCACTCTTTCTTAAGAGACATTTTAGCTTTTACATCATTTCAATATTTGGCTATTCCTCATGTCAAATTGTTGGGCAGTTCCCCCTAGGGATTAGGTTTTTTTGACTAATTTATGTGACTGTTTAGTTTTCAATCTTAGTTAAAATTCTACCTGATTTTCAGTTAAAATTGTCGTTCGGGAAACCGATATTTTTTCTCTCTTGTCGATCGCGACTCCGGCTGTTAATTTTTCGCTACGGGCGGCAGCGGGGTACCCAAAGCGCTGAGATTCAAGGCGTAACCTCCGGTGGCGAGATAAACAGTATCGGCGATCGCCCCGATGTGGCGGACGAGAGTGCCGAGGCGATCGCGAAATAGCCTCCCCGCCGGATAAGCAGGCACAACACCCCATCCGGTTTCTTCCCCTACCAAAATTACATCAGCCGCCGCCGACTTCAAACAGGCTAGCAAATCTTGCTGCGTAGTAGCCCAAACAGCAGTTTCTTGTTCCAAAAGATTTGCTGTCCAAGTTCCCAGAGAATCAATTAACAAGCAATCTGAGGGCTTGCCGGCTTGCACAACGGCCGATAATTCGATCGGCACTTCTAGAGTTGTCCAATCAACAGGACGGCGATTTCGGTGCTGCTCGAGGCGACGAAGCCACTCCAAATCCGCTTCATCAACGCGACTGGTAGCCACATAGATTATTTGTTTTCCCGAACCCGCCGCCAGATTTTCGGCCCATTCACTTTTGCCACTCCGGGCGGGCCCAGTTACTAAGATTAATTGTCTAGATGTGGTGGGTTCTGAGTTACTCATTAGTTATTAGTCAGCAGTCATTAGTCAGATACAAAGGATTAAACACAATTACCAATTACCAATTACCAATTACCAATTATCATTTAAACTGCCAACTACCAAATGCTTTTTAAGCGATAATAGCATTGCTGAGACAATATCAGAGTAAGTCGATCGAGAACCCCCGTATTTCCCAAGCTGTTATTTATGCCAGATCATCCTCAGATCTCAGCGATTATTTGCACCCACAATCGCGCCGCCTATTTAGGTGGGGCGATCGACAGCTTGCTGGTACAGGATTTTCCCGACAACTTTGAAGTAGTAGTAGTGGATAACGCTTCTAGCGATTATGCCAGCCCCGAAAGTTCGATTTCGCGCACCCGCGAGGTAGTAGAAGCAAGACTGGGCGATGGCCGCCTCAAGTACGTCTGGGAACCCGAAATCGGTCTGTCAGTGGCGCGGAATACCGGCGCTAAGCAAGCTCGCAGCGAAATATTAGCTTATCTCGACGACGACGCTATTGCTGAGCCGAATTGGCTCAGGGTGCTGCACGCAGCTTATCAAAGCAATCAAAAACTCGCCGTAGCTGGTGGCAAAGTCAATTTGCTCTGGCCTTCTGGAGTCAGCCCGCCCGAATGGCTGTCACCCGGATTGGCCCAGAACTTGGGAGCATATGATTTAGGCGATACTTGCCTGTACGTGACTGCTCCCGGTTTGACTCCCAGGGGAGTAAACTACTCAATCCGGCGCGCTTTTCTCGAACAAATTGGCGGCTTCGATGTCAAACTCGGTAGAGTCGGCACCAAACTGCTGTCAAATGAAGAGTTGCGGGCCACAGAATTAGCTTTAGAGTTAGGTTGGCAAGTAGTTTATCTACCGGAGGCCCTGGTGCTTCACCATGTCGCAGCAGAAAGGCTCAACAAAGCTTGGTTCCTAGAGCGCGGGTGGTGGCAAGGCATCAGCGAGTGTTATCGCGAACAATTGTCCGATCGAGCCGGTATTGCTCAGCTTGGGCGGGGGGGTGAAAGAATCTTGAGGGGTGTCTGGAAGTCTTTTAAATATATTAGAGATCCAGGGCTGCGCTTTGAAAATTTCGTTTTTGCCTGGGGTCAAATCGGTTATTTGAGCGCAGCCATCCGCGGCCTAATTTTTGCACCGAAATCGACCAGTAGGCATTAGGCTATAGGCAATATCCCTCGCTGCTCAAGTCGTCGGCGCGGCTGTGCCGATCGCACTTCATTCACCAAAACTCGACCGCATTTAGGTTCAAGCACTCGATTATGACATCTAGTTCATCCAAGATTCCGGTTTCAGTTCTCATTCCGGCAAAAGACGAAGAACTTAATCTACCTGCGTGTCTGGCCAGCATTGCCAGGGCGGATGAAGTTTTCATGGTTGATTCCCAAAGTAGCGATCGTACGGTGGAAATTGCCATCAGCACCGGCGCAAAAGTTGTGCAGTTTTACTTTGACAACCGCTGGCCGAAAAAGAAAAATTGGTCATTGGACAATCTGCCATTTCGCAACGAATGGGTATTAATTGTCGATTGCGACGAGCGCATCCCGCCAGAACTTTGGGACGAAATCGCGCGGGCGATCGAAGACCCCAATTTTGACGGCTACTACCTCAACCGCAAAGTCTTCTTTTTAGGTCAATGGCTGCGTTACGGCGGCCGATATCCCGACTGGAATTTGCGTTTGTTCAAGCATCAAAAAGGCCGTTACGAAAATCTAGGCACTGAATCCGTCCCCAATACTGGCGACAACGAAGTTCACGAACACGTCATTTTAGCTGGTCAAGTCGGCTACTTAAAAAATGACATGATCCACGAGGATTACCGCGATTTATTTCACTGGATAGAACGGCACAACCGATATTCTAATTGGGAAGCTCGTGTTTATTACAATATAATTGAAGGGCGCGACGACAGCGGTACTATTGGCGCTCACTTATTTGGAGATGCAGTGCAGCGAAAACGCTTTCTCAAAAAAGTTTGGGTGCGGCTGCCTTTTAAACCAATGCTCAGATTTATGTTATTTTACTTTATTCAGCTCGGCTTTTTGGATGGAAAAGCTGGCTATATTTATGCAAGGTTATTGAGTCAGTATGAGTATCAAATTAATGCAAAACTTTACGAATTGCGCTGTTGTGGCGGTCAGTTGAATGTGGCAGAATCTCAGCCTACTTTATCGCAGCCAGTAGTTATCAGTCAGGAGACAGAAGTGAAATTGCCGTAATAGTAGGTAGGGAATTTTAACCGCCGATGGCGGCGGATTGATGCAGATGAACGCCGATAAATGTTGATTTGGGTTAAGTGCGATCGCCCTGATTTTATCGAATGGGCGATCGCACTTTTCCTTCCTTTCTTTAAACCAGCAGGAAATTAGCCGATGTAATCGAATTGGCACTCACTCCAATCATCACACCTAACTCCTCTCCGGTCAAGACATTTTTGATCAGAGTTCCCTGAGTATTTTGAGTTATGGCTAACTGACCAAAACTCAAACCGCCGCTTAATCCAATCAAATCTTGACCCACGGTAAAATCAGCGATTATATCAAATCCTTGACCAGCTTTTAAGGCAAAGATATCATTGCCACTACCGCCAATCAAACTATCATTACCCAAGTCTCCGTAAAGGATATCAGAGCCTTTCCCCCCCAGGAGAGTATCATTATCTTCCCCTCCATAAAGAGTATCATTTCCTTCACATCCTCCCAGGATATCGGCTGCTTCGTTACCGCTAATTAAGTCATTACCTTCACCGCCGCAGATAGTATCCGAACCTAACTGTCCAAACAGGTAGTCATCACCTTGACTACCAAGCACGATGTCATTTCCTTTGCCTCCAAATAAGGTGTCATTATCCTTGCCACCATCGATGAAGTCATCATCTTTATTGCCATAAATGATGTCAATACCTTCGCGGCCATGTAACAAGTCATTGCCTTTGCCTCCGAAGATTAAATCGTTGCCAAATTCGCCAAGAACGATGTCGTTTCCTTCATCTCCATAGAGGATGTCGTCACCTTTTCCTCCGGTGATGAAGTCGTTGCCTTGATTGCCATTAAAGATGTCGTTGCTGGCACCACCATATAAGTTGTCATTCCCTGATTTGGCATCGAATATATTGCCGTTGTTAGTGCCGAGAAATTCCTCGTTTTGGGCAGTGCCTATTTGAATGGACGATACACCAAGTATGGTGTTTTCAACTGAGTTAGGTTGGTTTAAGTTGGGATAGGCAATGTCATCGCAGATGCAGTCGTCATTGGGGATGTTGTTGGTTGTTGGTGTTGGCGTTACCGATG